>CAJPPQ010000158.1 GCA_905372605.1 Porphyromonadaceae bacterium | reverse complement strand
GCGTTACGAATATATCTATAATAATCTGTAAAATCATCACAGTAACCAATGCGCCTCGCGGCGAATAGCCGATGAGCATCAGCTTATGATGGAGATGCATTCTGTCTCCTTCCCGTATCGGTTTTTTATCCCGTAGCCGCCGCCAAATTGCGGCGATCATATCGAAAATAGGCAGCATCATAAAAATAATTGCGAAAGGGATCGCTACGGTTTCGGATCCGGCATTGTTTGGTACGAGTGGAAGTACTGCAAGCACAAAGCCGAGAAACTGAGAGCCGGCATCGCCCATAAATACCTTTGCATGAGGGCGAGAAAGATTAAAAAATAAAAAGCCTATAAGCGTAGCAGCCAATATAATGCAGGTGTAAGTCATAGAAAAATGAGGCGGCAAATCTTTAAAAAATAAAACGATATAGCTGATTAGCAATGAAACACTCAAACAGCCTACTTGGCCATCGATACCGTCCATTAAGTTTACGGCATTGGTAACCCCTGCAATCCAGAGTACTGTTATCGGATAGGCAAGAATACCGAAGGGGATGGAAAGACCGATGGGGGCAAAACTGATGCCGGTAAAGCGGAAACCTGCATAGGTAACGACACACCCTGCAATGAGTTGAACGATAAGTTTATAAATAGCCCGCCAGTTTTTTAAATCATCCCACAGCCCCATGCAAAAGATTAAAACGCCTCCGATAATAATAGCGGAGAATTGGTGAGTTATTACAATAGTTCCCGGAAATTTGAAATAGACGATAAAGACGCTCAATACAAAGGCGGAAAAGAAACCAATACCGCCTAGACGGGGAATTTTCCCCGAATGAATTTTTCTACCGCCGACATCATCGTATAAGTTGTGCCGTTTTGCAAAAAGGATTACGAGGTACACAAAGAAGGCTGATATGGCGCAGGGAATTAGCATTGCAAATATAATAAGCTGCATATTAGTCAGTTGCATTAAAACCTCAACGGAAACATTAACTTTTTTACCTGTATCCAGAGATACTGCAAATCATGAGATACGCAAAACTCTGTGCGGGATATGATAGCCGATTAAGCCGCAAGATACAAGTATCATGGCTTAACCGACTTTTACATTTTGTTATAGCGATGGATAGGCGCCTTCCCAGACGATTTTTTTGTACATGTCGGGATCGGTATCACCTTCCGTAGAAAAGCACAATATTTTTGAGTTCTTGTCGAGCTTTAACGCTGCGCGTAAATCCTTCATATCGTCGTGCTGCATAATTGTAGATAACAGGCCGAAGGGGACGGCGCCCGATTCTCCTGAGGTAACCGGCGAATCTCCTTTAATGGGAGCAGCGAGCATACGCATACCGCGGGCAGAAACCCAATCGGGCGCGGAGACAAAGCAGCTGGTGTTATTCTTGAGGATATCCCAAGAAATGGTGTTCGGTTCGCCGCATGCGAGCCCTGCCATAATGGTTTTCAAGTCTCCTGTGACAAAATGCGGTTTACCGTCTGCCGCCGTTGCCGACCGATACAAGCAGTCCGCAGCGCGAGCTTCCACTACGACGGTAACGGGGCAATTGTCGGGGAAAAGGTTTTTAAAATAACCCTGTATAGCTCCTGCAAGCGAACCGACCCCCGCCTGTACAAAGATATGGGTGGGGCGGTCTACGCCGGCTGCCTTGAGCTGTTCGGCAGCTTCAAGTGCCATGGTGCCATAGCCCTGCATAATCCATGCGGGGATTTCTTCGTATCCTTCCCATGCAGTGTCCTGTACCATAACACCGTGTTCCGTTTTTGCGGCAAGCGCGGCAGCCATACGTACACATTCATCGTAGTTGACGTTTTCTATAGTAACCTTTGCGCCTTCTTTTGCGATATTATCGAAGCGGGTTTTAGTAGAGCCTTTGGGCATCAGCACGACCGATTTTTGACCGAGTTTATTTGCAGCCCAGGCCACGCCTCGTCCGTGATTTCCGTCGGTTGCGGTAAAAAACGTAGCCTGCCCGAATTCTTTCCGCAGTTTTTCGCCGGTTAATACATCGTAGGGGAGTTCCGAAACATCTTTTTTAAGCTGCTTTGCAATATACTTTGCCATCGCAAAGGAACCTCCGAGTACTTTAAAAGCATTTAAACCGAATCGCCATGATTCGTCTTTGATAAATACCGACCCGACGCCGAGCATATCCGCCATATTTTTTAATGGAACGAGCGGTGTTGGTGCATACTGCGGGAAGCTTTTATGGAACGCATGTGCCTTATTGATTTCGTCTAAAGCCATTACCGCGAGCTGTTTGTTGTCTGTTTTCGGAAGCTTATTTTCCGCCCAAAGAATCTTGTCCATACGTAACTCCTTTCAATCGAGAATGGGGATGGCGAATGAGTAATCGCCTTTTAAGACCTCTCCAATTCTTATACAAAAAAAATTTGTTAGAATCAAAATATTTATGAGCTAATCATAGCATAGATACAAGATATGTCAAGTTCAGGCAGGGCAAGCGCATCAGGCTGTTTTTTAGCAGCCCCGCAAAATAAATGA
>CAJPPQ010000157.1 GCA_905372605.1 Porphyromonadaceae bacterium | reverse complement strand
TTCTTAAACATTTCGCGGGTATTGACCAACCCTAACTCTTTATAACTAACCATATCTTTTTATGTTTTTTGAAAATTATTACTCGTCCTAATATATTATCCTAATATATTAATTATTACCTGCGTACAACTATCTTTTCGATACGACTATCGGTATCGGTTACTATCCGTACCGTATAGACTCCTTCAGACAAACCGCTGATATCGATATTCTTAGTATCACCGCCAGATATGCTACCGAAGTTAGTACTCCGCACCTCTCTACCGTATATATCGCTTACAACGACCGATACCTGCCGCTCTCCCTCTGCAAACTTGATATATAAATTATCGGTAGCAGGATTTGGGAAAACGATTATCGACGAAGCGTATTCGGCTATATCTTGTTTCGTGGGGTCGACGGCGGTGAAGTTTGCCGTAAAACCTTTATAGTGGTTCTCGCCGTCAGTGAAAAAAATTACTGCCATCTGATTCGATTTGGAGTATAAAGTAGGTGGCAGAGTCGAGCCGGCATACTTTCCTAATGAGCGAGGTCTCGAATCGACAACATCAAGAACTTCCACATAGTCGAATAAAATATTGTTCTCACTCGGCTCGAGGTCAAACTCGGTAAAACTCAATTTCACTACCTTGTCATCATCTACCTCTATAAGCCAAGAACAAACTTGATTTGCAGTGTAATCACCTTCGCCGTCGGTAATAGTTCCCGAATCTCCCTCCATATCCATATTTCCATTGCAACGCCAAGGCTCAGGCTTCATAGTACTATCTATGCCCACAGCTTTCCACGCATCTACAACTGTCCTATATTCAGCTTCGCCAAATAAATCTTTAGTAGCCAATAGAGAGCCTTTATAAGCATCTATATAGCCGGCAGTATACGGTAGATAATACATAAGGTTACGATATGCTATGCTGCGAGCTGCTTCGATACCTATAGGAGTTATGTTATAAGAATAGCCTTTGTCGTTGGTACCGCTACCCCCATGACTCAGAAGGTAAAACCAATAGCTCTGTACGGTACTGTTGATGTGTACACCGCCGTGATCTAAACTTCCGTAATACCAATATTGTCCCTTGTAGGTATTGGGACATTTGTCATTCTCATCGGTAGGTGATTTGGGGTCAGAGAGTGAGCGGATGAAAGAACCATCGTTAAAAATCTCTTCACCCATAATCCAATTGGCACTATCGCCTCGGGTATAGAAGTCTATAGTAGCTCCGAATATGTCCGAAAAGCTCTCATTCAACGCTCCCGACTCGTTGCGATATTGGAGACCACCTCTGCCATTAGCACCTGTTACCAAGTGTGTAAATTCGTGAGCTGCTACATCGAAACATACCAGAGGTTTATACAGTTTACCACGATAAGTTCCGCCACGACCGTAAATCATCATTCCGTTTCCGATAGCTGCAGCATTGAAGGCAGCTCCCTGTCTGTCCAAAGCAACAGGGTTGTATATGTTATAAATATTACTTCCATTGCCATCGTAGCTATTCCTTCCGTGTACGTTTTTATAATAGTCGTAGATTTTCTCCATTCCCCAATGTACCTGTAGAGCAGGTCGCAAGACACTGTCTTCCCAATGCTTGGAGGTATTGGTATACATTAGATTGTCTCCTGGATAGTCGTCTACATCCCAATAATCGCCGTTGTAGGTAGCAATTTTTCGTGCATTGTCTCTCAGACGATATTTATTGCTATCTGTGCTATCGCAGATAATCCGTTGGGTTCCATTATAGTACGTATTAGCTACTCCTTGTACATCGGTATGTGCTATAAGCGATACGGTATCTATTACGTTACCAGCCATATCTACATATACATCGTATTTCTTCAGCGGTGAAAGCGAAAAGACCCTTACCTTCTTGGCGAATTTATATTTACTTGTTCCGTCGGTGTTGGGGACATAAGCTAATACTCTCTGCTCGGGGTAACGGTATACCAAATCCGTTACATTCAATACTTTCATTGCCGAAATGGTTGCCTTGTGGTCTAAAAGTTCGATAGTGTCTATCTTAGTATCTACCTGTCTTACAATACCATTTATCGTCGTTACAAAGCCATCTCTTTCGTGTACCATCACCGTCAACCCATCGACAAGATAACCATCGAAATAAACATTGTAATCGGTATGAGAAAATCCCAAATCGTCGTTTACCGTCCTCAGACGTCCAAACGTATACGTTTCGTTAAACCCACACAATGCTTGCAACTGACTCTCGAGCTGCTCTCTTGTAATCTTCAGATGTCTAAGGTCTTTCGAAAATGAGCCGTTCGAATCGATATTAATTGTAAACTCAGGCTTGGAGTCGTTGTCGCCTTTCTCAATAACAACAACCGATTCACTTTGCATAATTTCTTTTTCATGATTGCTAATTATTTGCCTCAACGACAGAGTCGTATCATTCATCTGCCGACCATACGATACTCCTGTGCATAAAGCAAATACAAATGAACAAACAGTAAGTTTTATAAAATGTCTCTTCATAAATTTATCTTTTGGTATTATTATTAGTTTATTACT
>CAJPPQ010000156.1 GCA_905372605.1 Porphyromonadaceae bacterium | reverse complement strand
ATGTTATACCAAAATATTCCGACAAATACAAAGACAAACCGCTACTTACCGACTACCCTGTGAGTGAAAATTTACAGAACGACGAAGAGAAGGCGGCAAATCGTAAAAAGATAGTAGAGACTTTGCTTAAATTCGGTATCGGTATCAAACGAATCTACGAGACAGTCGGACCTACCATAACACTCTACGAGATAGTACCCGAAGACGGCATACGTATCAACAAGATACGTAATCTTGCCGACGACATAATGCTCTCGCTTGCAGCTACCGGCATACGTATAATAGCTCCTATTCCGGGTAAAGGTACTATCGGTATCGAGGTGCCAAATTCTAAGCCGCAGATAGTAAGTATGTATGCTACTATTGCCTCTAAGAAATTTCAGGAGTCGACCTACGACCTACCCGTAGCTCTGGGTAGGACTATAACGAACGATGTATTTATGTTCGACCTGTGCAAGATGCCTCACCTGCTTGTAGCCGGTGCTACCGGACAGGGTAAATCGGTGGGACTTAATGCTATCATCACCTCGCTGCTATTCAAAAAACATCCTTCGGAGCTGAAGTTTGTGCTTATCGACCCCAAAAAGGTTGAGTTCAATATATATGCCGATATCGAACGCCATTTCCTTGCCAAACTGCCCGACGAAGAAGAACCCGTCATAACCGACGTGGAGAAGGTGAAACAGACTCTAAACTCACTCTGTAAAGAGATGGATATGCGTTACGACCTGCTCAAAATGGCTCATACTCGTAACATAAAGGAATACAATGAGAAATTTGTCTCTCGCCACCTCAATCCGCAGAAAGGACATAAATATTTGCCGTATATAGTGGTGATAGTCGATGAGTTTGGCGACCTCATAATGACTGCCGGCAAAGACATAGAGATGCCGATAGCCCGTATCGCCCAATTGGCACGTGCCGTGGGCATACATATGGTGATTGCTACTCAGCGTCCGTCGGTAAATATCATCACCGGTGTCATAAAAGCCAATTTTCCTGCACGAATAGCCTTTAAAGTGTCGTCGGGAGTAGACTCAAAAACCATCTTAGACGGCTCAGGAGCGCAGCAGCTTATAGGGCGTGGCGATATGTTGTTTTCGCAAGGAAACGAGCCTACTCGTGTACAGTGTGCTTTTGTGGATACTCCTGAGGTAGAAAACATAGTGCATTTCATTGGCAATCAGCAGGGATACCCGAGTGCATTCCCGCTGCCCGAGCCCGATATAGCCGAAGGTAGTATCGATAGAAAAGACATCGACCTATCGAAGCGCGATAGTCTGTTCGAAGATGTAGCTCGATATGTGGTATCTACTCAGCAGGGCTCTGCGTCGACCATACAGCGTAAGTTCGAAATCGGGTTCAACCGTGCGGGACGTATCGTCGACCAGCTCGAGGCGGCAGGTATAGTAGGACCTATCAACGGCTCTAAACCTCGACAAGTACTTGTACCGACCGAGTATGAGTTGGAAAAAATACTCAACGCACAATAAATCTGCCACATACTTCGGAAACTTATTTTTTTCATTTATAGATAATGATAGAAACAATTGATATAGAAAGTATTGTAAAAGCCAAGACAGGACGCCAACTTCCGAAATGGATATGTCGGATAGCAAAGAAAATAATCTGCTTAGACCGCATCAACTATATAATAACCAAATACGGAGAAGACAATACGGGCATAGCTTTCGCCGAAAAAGTACTCGAAGAACTCGATATCGAGACAAGCATCAAGGGCGAAGATAATATACCGACAGACAGACCGTTGGTCTTTGCCTCCAACCATCCGCTTGGAGCTCTGGAGGCGTTGGCTATCGGCAAGCACCTGAACCGACTTTTCGAAGGACGTATATATTTTATTACCAACGAGATATTGACCTATATCGCTCCTCTACGAGATATTTTTATCCCTGTCGCCGTGGGGGCACAGACACAAGAGCGTAGCAAGATAGAGGCTGTAGAAAGGCTTTTTGCATCCGACAAACATATAGTGATGTTTCCTTCTGGTAGCGTGTCGCGTCGTATCGATGGAAAGGTACAAGACCTTCCGTGGCGCAAAATGTTTGTTACCAAAGCCCGTCTACACCACCGTACGATAGTGCCTATATACTGTTCGGGGCAGAGTTCGGAGTTTTTTCTACGTTTTTCGAACCTACGCCAACGACTTGGTATCAAGGTGAATATAGAACTTATCTTTTTCCCTCGCGAGATGTTTAAGTACAAAGGCAAAAAGATAGATATCACCGTCGGTAAGCCAATTGATAGTGCTTCGTTAACATCTGAGAAAAGCGACTACCGGCACGCTCAAGATATCCGTAAAATAGTTTACGATTTGGCTTGATTTTTTTTCGGATATATTAAATATTTTATCCGAACAATTTTGTATCTTTGTCTGCCTTTTTCGAGGCAGTGGCAGAAGTATGTATATAGCAATAATACTGTAATAATAACGCTATTAAAACATAAAAAATAAAGATACTAATATGGATTTTAGCTTATCGAAAACTGAAGAGCTTTTTCTGCAGATGATACG
>CAJPPQ010000155.1 GCA_905372605.1 Porphyromonadaceae bacterium | reverse complement strand
ATGCTCATATACAACCAATTCAGAGGCAAAGGTCAGAGCCTCATTCTACTCCAAAAAGTATAAACCGTGAGGGAAATATCTATTGCCTCATTAGAATAGCGATAGCAGAGCGACTATCATATTATCAGACTACTCTACTCCGCTCTTACGGCAAAGCAATTACTTGAACTTATATCTGCAAGTAATCTTTCGCTTTACAATATTCGCAAGTTTAGACTTTATGAGTTGTTTTCGTAGCGGCGATATGCGGTCGATAAACATTGTGCCTTCGATATGGTCGTATTCGTGTTGTATGATACGAGCGTAATAACCTGTATATTCCTCACTTTTAGGTTCGAATAGCTCATCGAGATACTCTATCTTTATACTACTCGGTCGAGGTACGGACTCCGATATGTTAGGCAACGACAAGCACCCCTCGTCGTACACCACAGTTTCGCCATAACGCTCTGTGATAGTGGCATTAATAAAAACTTTTGTTTTAGGCATATCGCGAAGTTCGGCGAAGTCTTTTTCAGTGTCGAGGGCAGATATATCGACCATAAAAAGTCGTATCGGAACCCCCACTTGCGGAGCTGCCAGCCCGATACCATCGGCATTGTGCATAGTATCGAACATATTTTCTATCAGTTCCGACAGACGAGGATAGTCTTTTTCGATAGGTTTACCTACTTCTCGAAGTACGGGAGCTCCGTATAAATGTACAGGCAATATCATTTTTATCGATATGTATTATAAAATAACATTGGCAAAAGTACAAAAAAATCTGCCTCGATAATATTGATTTTATCTTATAGAGTATAAACACTATCTAATTGGACATAATGATAAATACAGAGGGGAATATGTAAGACGACAGAACGAAATAATTTATTAATTTTGCAGGCAAAAATTTATAATATTACAAACTACTATGCAGGTAATCAATTTATCGGCCACAGAATCGGTCTTGGGCAACTATATAAGAGAGATACGCGACGTCGAAATACAAAAAGACAGTATGCGGTTCAGACGTAATATGGAGCGAATCGGCGAATGTCTGGCGATAGAGCTCAGCAAATCGCTCAAATACAAGACTGTATCCACACAAACACCACTCGGTACTGCTCAGGTAAGTATTGTAGACGACACCATAGTGGTAGCCTCTATTCTAAGGGCAGGGCTTGTGTTGCATAGCGGAGTATTGGCTATATTCGACAGAGCCGAAAATGCCTTTGTAACTGCTTATAGGAAATATATATCGGCAAATGACTTCAAAATTCACGTAGACTATATATCATCGCCCGATCTTACGGGTAAAACCCTGATAATAGTAGACCCTATGCTTGCTACGGGCAGTTCGATGGAGCTATCGTACAAAGCTCTATTGCAGAAAGGCACACCGTCGAAAGTACATATTATAAGCGCAATAGCATCGAAGCCGGCTATAGATTACCTCAGTAAGTCGATGCCCGAAGACTCTACTCTATGGGTAGCTGCTATCGACGAAAATATCAACGAACACGCATATATCGTACCCGGACTTGGCGATGCAGGCGACTTGGCATTCGGGCAAAAGCTCGACTAATACAAGTCTCTATACATCAACGGACTACTCGATTTTATCGATATTGATATCTTCGTATCTACCGATAAAATCGAAGATACGTGCCTCGTATCTGTCTCCCCTCATCTTTATATCGACAGTAACTAATATCGTATCGTTTTTGTGTGACAACTCTTTTACTTCATAAGAGTCGATATCAATATGTTCGTCTTTCATATCACATATCATACGCTGTATGTTTTTACGCGACGACGACGAAAGGGTAAGGCAGATACTTCGTGTACCGAACCTACGAAGTATCAG
This sequence comes from Porphyromonadaceae bacterium, assembly GCA_905372605.1. GTDB lineage: Bacteria > Bacteroidota > Bacteroidia > Bacteroidales > Paludibacteraceae > F0058. Next base: position 692 of record CAJPPQ010000155.1, on the reverse strand, counting down.
ATAGAGTATCTCGAGGCACGCCAACACCATAACGGTAGCCGATACGGCAATCAGATACATTCCCGAACCGCACGTCATACCGATAGCTGCCGTAACCCACAAGCCTGCAGCCGTGGTAAGTCCACGTACTACGTGCTTCTGAAAAATGATGATACCCGTACCGATGAAACCGATACCTGTCACTACCTGCGAAGCTATTCGAGACGGGTCGAGAGATATGTTTGTATCGCCACGAGCAAGTATTTCGCCGAAACCCGAATGCGAGAGTATCATAAAAAGCGCACTACCGAGAGCCACAAGCAAATGTGTACGAAAACCCGCTTCTTTAGAACGATATTCGCGTTCGAGACCGATGACTCCACCCAAAACGCACGCAATGAATATTCTTAAAATAAAATCCCAGTACATATATTGTAAGTTCAAGATAATCAAAATAAAAGTCTTTTACAACAGGTTGTTTTTTACATTTCAACTTGCCACAATAAACTATTTCCATATCGTATAGTATAACTCGATTATACGGATTAGCATCTATCGCCCATTCTACAACACCGCCCGTCTACTGATGTTCGGGGCGGAGCAGGTCATTGACGTTCTTGACCGGATTGAAGGTTGCTAAGGGCACTTCGATGAATACCGTGTTCCAGTCTGCCATAGCACCGTTCCACAATCCGGGCAGTTCGAGAGCCTTC
>CAJPPQ010000154.1 GCA_905372605.1 Porphyromonadaceae bacterium | reverse complement strand
ATTATATAGATTATAAGAAAATCAACAAAAACAGGTTTGAAGTGGAGGCGGGATTATCAAAAAGGTATGTTTCTAACATAGAAAAGTCTATACAGCCCGACAAAATAAAGAAGATTTCTCTTGCTTTTCCAGACTTAAATACCGGTTGGCTTCTCACGGGCGAAGGTGAAATGATAAAAAAAACTATTCATAATGATGTTATGGAAGGTACAGTGAAAGAAAGGCTTATGGCGTTTTTGAGGTATGAAAACATAGGTCAAAATGCTTTTGAGAAAAAGGTTGGATGGTCTAACGGCTATATTAATAATATAAAAAGCAGTATTGGCTCAGACAAAATATCTTCTATTATCAAAGAATATCCTCTATTGAATATAGAGTGGCTTCTTACCGGTAAAGGCGAAATGATAAAACAACCTATCCATAATGATGTTGAGGCTGTACCCGAAGATAAATATATAATGGCGGAATATGCAGACTTACGAAGTTTCGCGGGACGTCTTGGAGGAAGCGATATAGAGCAGTTGCCGGAGACACACAAAAGACTTTTACCTCGTGAATACGAAAAAGGGAACTACCTCGTTGTAAGAGTGTCAGGAGACTCTATGAACGATGGCACATCTCGCTCGCTATGTGATGGTGATGAGGTATTAGTTCGAGAACTTGCCCCCTCCGAGTGGGAAACCCTCCCGATAAGAAATAGACTGTTTATCATTACGTCAAGAGGAGGTAATGTATTGAAACAAATAAAAGAAGTAAACAAAGAAGAGCGGTATATAGTGTGTCATTCATTCAATACCTCTTTCGAGGATTTTACATTGAGTTTTGATGATATATATCAGATATTTGTTATATATAAAATTGTTCAAAAACAGATTAGATTAGAATAAATATCGATTATAATAAAATTAGTTTAGTATTATGGATTTCAAAGACCAGATTAAAATTTTAGGTGAGAGAGTTGTCAAGCTAAAAGACCAGATTGCCACCGAAGAGGCTACGAAAAACGCCTTTATTATGCCATTTTTACAATCCTTGGGTTATGATGTATTCAATCCTGTTGAGGTAATACCCGAATATGTTACTGATATAGGTACTAAAAAAGGCGAAAAAATAGACTATGCCATATTTAAGGATGGAAATCCCATTATTTTGATAGAATGTAAGCATTGCAACCAAAATTTAGACTTACACGAGGGGCAATTATTGCGATATTTCCACGTTTCGAAAGCAAAGTTCGGAATATTGACGAATGGAGTTATCTATAAGTTCTATTCCGACCTCGTAGAAGCCAACAAAATGGACGAAAAGCCATTTTTGGAGTTCAATATAACCGACATAAAGGACATACAGATAGAAGAACTAAAGAAGTTCCATAAATCATACTTCGATGCCGACAGCATAACGAATACGGCAAGCGAATTGAAGTATTCTAACGAACTGAAACAATTAATATCCCAAGAATTGAATAATCCGACACACGATTTTGTGAAACATTTGGCGAAACAGGTATATCCGAGTATCATAACTGCCAAAGTTTTGGATTTGTTTACTCAATTGACTAAAAAAGCGGCACAAGCATTACTGAGTGATTTGATTACAGAGCGATTAAACAATGCTTTGAAAAAAGAAAAAGAAGACGAACAACAGGAAATACAGGAAGCTGCCGCCCTGACTGAAAAAGCAAACAGCAAAATAGAGACTACCGAAGAAGAATTAGAGGGCTTTCTTATAATTAAATCGATTTTGAGGCAGAAAATAGATGTATCTCGTGTTGTATATAGAGATGCTCAAACATACTTTGCTATACTACTCGATGATAATAATAGAAAAACAATATGCAGGCTCTATTTTAATGGTAACAAGAAATATCTGATGTATTTCGATGACAACAAAAAAGAAGTAAAGAAAGAAATTCAATCACTTGATGACTTATTTACACATTCTAATGAACTGCTTGAAGTTTTGAATAGATACGAAGAACACGATAGCTAAACAATCTATATAGAAATGCCGGTGCGTATCCTCGAATGCTATAAACAGTATCTTACAACGCAGGACCCGCAACATTGCCGCATATCCGAACGCTGTAAGGGGTGGGGCTGTAAATATCTCTTGTCGATATCCGCCCAAAACACCTGCGATGTTCTGACGTATTGGTATCAGTTCGGACATTTTGCCGACGATAGCTATAGTAAATGGATAGTCGATAAGCAAGATATATCCGCTGCACTGCAAAAAGAGATATTGAAGCTTGGTTTATCTCAGTGTCCTAAGTTCGACAGTAAAGAGGTGGCAGCGACGTTAGAATTGCTGCCGAGCGAGATATTTATAGATAACACTAATTGGACGTTAATGGCAGACGTATATACGGGTGAGATAGCCGGTATTGCACATTTCGAGGAGTTCCCACCAGATGCCGAACTTGAAGACCTTATCTCCACTGTCGATTGGGATAGTCTCTGGAATAGTGTTTTTCCTGCAGACACTCCAAACAACACTCCAAAAGAAAAACTCACCTCCGACAATCAGTCTGATAATCAAGAGGTAAGTTT
>CAJPPQ010000153.1 GCA_905372605.1 Porphyromonadaceae bacterium | reverse complement strand
ACTGCTCGCTTTCGAAATGTCCGATGTCGGCAATAAGTATCTGCCCGTCGGCTTCGAAAAATCGGTGATAAGTTACGTCGCTTGTCAGATAAATATCGGCCTTGCTGCTTTTGGCATTAGCTATGAAATCTGCCCCCGAACCGCCACAAAGAGCCACTGTTCGTATCTTTCTGCCCAAGAGTGGCGAATGACGTATACAGCCGATATCGAATATCTTTTTAACGTCCTGCAAAAAGCTTTTTTCGTCTTGCTCTTCGGTAAGCCTACCGACAACGCCGAGTCCATAATTGTCCCACCTGTTTTTTAGAAGGTAGACATCGATTGCAGGCTCTTCGTATGGGTGTACTTTCTTTATTGCCGACACTACTCTGTCGACACTGTAAGATGGTGATATCCACTCTACTCTGCTCTCTTGTTCGCTGTGGAGTTCGAACTTTTTGCCCACAAACGGACTAGTGCCCTCCAATGCTCTGAAACACCCCGTACCATCGGACGAATACGAGCAACAATCGTAGTCGCCTATATGACCGGCGCCCGCTTCCGATACGGCTTCTTGTATTTGTGCCAAATACCGAGGGGGAACGAATGTTACTACCTTGCACAGAGTATCGGGCTTCGGAGCCAATACTCGTATATCTTGCAAGCCCAATCGATGAGCCATTTCCCAACTAACCCCCTGACGTACAATATCGAAACTGGTATGGGCGGCATAAATGGCTAAGTCGCTTTTTATGGCTTTTTCTATACAACGTTCGATGTATGTTTGTCCGTTGAGTTTTTTAATTCCTTTGAATATAAGCGGATGATGGGCTACAATCATATTGCAACCTAAGTCAATAGCCTCGTCTACAATACTCTCGGTAACATCGACACACAAAAGTACTCCCGTCGCTTCACGATGGCGGTTGCCTATGAGGAGTCCGCAGTTGTCGAAACTCTCTTGGAGAGCCGTAGGTGCGAAACTCTCGAGCACCGTTACTATTTCGTCTATTTTCATATAATATTTTTGCCGCAAAATTAAGAAAAAAAAGAGTACCTTTGCATCTGAAAATTCACCACAAAAACAAAAAGGTAAAGTTTATGTACAAACCAACAGATAAAATGAGTGATTTGATAGCGAGTCATTATAAGATATTGTTTGTTATGAGTCGCTTCGGTATACCGCTCGGAGTAGGCGATAAGACGATAGACGAAGTATGCAGAGAAAACGATGTTGATGTCAATACGTTTCTTGCGATAGTAGAGATACTGCTTGAGAACACGAAGTGCAGAGACTTGGATAACCTGACGATATCGTTGCCCGATATTCTAAAGTATCTCACCAATTCGCACGACTATTTCCTCAACTTCAGGCTACCTAATATCAGAGAAAACCTCTACAGAATAGTAAATACGCACAAAAGCGAAGTATCGAACGAACTTTCGAAGGCTATAATCTACTATTTCGACGAATATGTAGCCGAAGTAAAGAAACACATGGAGTATGAAAATAAGTTGGTGTTTCCATATATAAATACGCTCATCGACAAGGTAAAACCCGATAATTACAATATTGATGTCTTCGTGCGTCAACACAACCACGTAGAGGAGCGTATGACGGAATTCAAAAACATTATAATAAAGTATTATCCTGCTAAAAGTACCAACGATATAAATAGCATTATGGTCGATATATTCGTGTGCGAAGAAGACTTGGCTGCTCATATCTATATCGAAGACAATCTGCTGGTACCAATGGTAAAACATATAGAAAAACAATTATCTTAGAAACAAGTGAGAACCGTAAAAATACTTATATACGAGCCGTCCGAAATCATTATAGCAGGCATCAAGAGCATATTGAAGCAAATATTGGGCAAAAATATAGAGATATTCGAATTGGTCGATTACAACAACATAATACCGATGACCTTCAAGTATCAGCCCGATATTGTTTTGCTCGATATGTCGCTGGTAAGGACAGGCGAAGTAAGAAAATTCAAAAAACAGCATAACGGCAAATACGTAGCTTTGCAACACTGTATAGACCATTCGTTTATACTCAATGAGTTCGACGAAGTTATAACCGTCTTCGACAATGCGGAAAGAGTAAAATCGAAGTTATCGAAACTGATGAAGCTCAGCCAGAGAGATATGCCCGAAGAGTCGCTATCGATACGAGAAGAAGAGGTTCTCGTGGAGATAGTAAACGGTATGACCAACAAAGAAATCGCTCAAAAGCTCAATATCTCGATTAATACCGTTACCACACACAGACGTAATATATCGTCGAAGTTGCAGATACACACCATTGCGGGACTTACGATTTATGCCATCTCCAATAAGTTGATAAAGGTAAAGGAGTAGGTTACGCGCAGACGCAAAACTATTAATTAAACAAATAAACACAATAATTCATTTTATGTCGAAATCACTTTTTATTCTTATGCTATCTATATTAGGTTTTATTGGTTGTACCGCACAGAACGGCTCTTCGATAGATTCCAAAGAGGCTTACAGGTTGATAAAGGCAGACGCCAACATCGCTATTCTCGATGTCCGTACCGCCAAGGAGTTTGCCGACGGGCACG
>CAJPPQ010000152.1 GCA_905372605.1 Porphyromonadaceae bacterium | reverse complement strand
GACCACAAGAACCCGCCGATAATGTTGTATGTAATAAATGTGCGGTAATGCATATTGCTTGCGCCGGCAACAATTGGCGCAAACGTGCGAACAATCGGCACAAACCGTGCGAGTACGATCGTGATTGAGCCGTGCTTAGCATAGAATGTTTCGGTTTGGTCGAGATATTTTTTCTTAAAGAACCGCGAGTTTTCTTTTTGAAATAATTTACGGCCGACTTTATGCCCGAATTCAAATCCGACACTATCGCCGGCGACGGCTGCGGCAAAAATAAGTAGTGCAAAGATATGAATATCAATTGGTTGTCCATTGAATCCGAGAATTTGCTGCTGCACCATGTAACCGGCGGTGAATAGTAAACTATCGCCCGGAAAAATGAATCCAATGAGCAATCCCGACTCGGCAAAGACAACGAGCAGGATTGCGATAATTCCAAAGCCAGTGATGGCGTGAACGAGCGCTTCCATATTAAGTAAAATTGTACCATAGTTTAATACTATTGCAGAAGCGTGGTAAAAACATTAGGCGCCGAAGACTAAGGCGATAGGGTGCGGCCTAGCTACAAGGAGGTAAGATTAAGAGCTCCTCTTGGAAGGAGCTTATCTGTTGACAGGCGTAAGCGATTTGTGGTACAGTGGAACTGAGGTACAAAACATTAACAGAAAAAGGCGGAATAGGGCGGTGATAAAACTAGGCTCAAATAGAAGGAAATTGTATAAAATAATCGTTGCACATGTGGCGGTTTTGTTTGTTGCTGGTTTGGGGCTAATGCACTTTATACCAGCGCATGCTGTCCGTATTAATAATATGTATCAGTTTACTGATACAAACTACGCGGTGCCGACGAGCAACGTTGCGTGGGTGTCACCGGATGGTGATGATGTATCGGGGAATGGTACTGAAAGCGTGCCATATAAGACATTTAAGTTTGCCTTGTCGAAGCTTTCAAACGGCGGTACAGTAGTCGCGAAATCTGGAATTTACCGTGAACCGCATTTTTCGATCGACAAAACAAACATAACGTTGCAAGCTGCACCGCACGCTGAAGTCTGGCTCAAAGGCAGTGATGTCGTGAGCGGCTCTGTTTGGACGAAAGAAGGAAACCTCTGGAAAACGAAGGGGCGGTATACTAATTTTTGCCACGTCTGTACAGTGAATAGCAACCCAGCAGAAGAAGGTACAGCAGCACTCCCAGAACAAGTATTTATTAACGATAAGCCGCTGAAACAAGTCGCAAGCAAGGCGGAAGTTTCGGCTGGTAGATTCTACGCCGAAGATCAAACGCCGACAACAAGAACGTTCAGCTCGGATACCGGTAAATATGACTATCATCCAGGTGTAGAAGACGATATTACGTACTATGTTGGCTCTGACCCGACTACAGGCGTAACGGAAATATCGCAGCGGTCGCGGGCGTTTACGGCGGCTGGTGCTGGATTTAACATGAAAGGTATAAACGTTGCACAGTATGCGCCGGTACAAGCGTGGGGTTTTACGGATACGTCTGGTGTGTCGCAAGCATTTGTGGTTTCGAAAAATGCGGTTATTCAAGATTCTATCTTTGCACAAAGTTCAGCGATAGGGTTACATACCGGCGAGGCTGATAATCTAGTCGTAAAAAATACGAAATTCTTAGATAACGGCGCAAACGGTGCGGGTGCCAATAGAACACATAAGGCAACGTATATTGGTAATACATTTTCTGGCAGTAACGCCGCCGGGTTTAAAGTGAAGAAATGCGGTGCATTCTGTACGATATCAGAAATAAAAGTGACGCACACGAAAGACTTTACATTTCGTAATAATATCATTGATCGGTCGGGATCTGGCGTTGAAGAAAGCGATCCTAATAATATGATAAAGGCAAGTCCGATTGGTAACTTCTTTACAAACAATGGAACGGCAATATTTTATGAAGTATCTGGTCCTGCTATTATTGCCTCTAATATTATTGAAGGTTCTGGTACAGGCATACGTATTTCGGGCAGCAATGATGTAAAAATTTATAACAATACGATTTCGCGAACGAACCGGCCGATTGATTTGTTTGAAGACAGTCGCGAGAGTGGATGTAATGCTTACGCAGCGGATAACGTAACCTGTACGACGTGGGAGTCGTGGTCGAAGAGCCAAGGACTAAGCTGGAATCTGACTGGTTTAGAAATGTATAATAATATTCTATCGTCGCGTGCATATGTACCAAATGACGGTTCGCGGTTCTATTCGTTCCCTGTGCGTTCTGACGGTGACAAGAATAATGGCGCTGCAGCGACAAAAATCTACACGAACGAAATGTTCAAAGGGTTTGATTATAATGTTTACTACCGAAGCAGCCTTGCGAATGAGCCAACAGTATTTACTTGGGATCTTGACGGCGGAAATACGATTGATATACAATTCGCTCGAATAGCAGACATCAAGAATGATACTCGGGTTCGGAGTTCTATCAAGGGGCGCGGCGAGCATTCGTTTGATGAGCTTGGTTCGCGGGAAAATAATCCGTATTTTATAAAAGAGGCGGTACATAATGCCGACTATAAGAAGAGCAACTACACGCTAAAAGCCGGTAGTCCTGCAA
>CAJPPQ010000151.1 GCA_905372605.1 Porphyromonadaceae bacterium | reverse complement strand
CAATCTAATCGTGCAAAAGAAATACTTTTCTTGAATTTATGCAAGTATAATTTCTAATTTATTGCGATATAGAGGTTATAATAAGAAATATAATACCATTTATTTAGTTGATAACAAGTATTTTTACTACTCCGTGTTTGGAATTGTCTTTTGTATTGCAGATAACTAAATATACTCCCGAAGCTACACGTTTGCCGTCGATTCCTTTTGCGTTCCACACCGCCATACCTCCTCGAGCAAATGTTTCGAATACCAAATTACCTGCCGCATCGGTAATTTTTACAACGCTATTTTCTGCGAGTCCTTTTATAGCGACATCGCCGTGATAATCGGGGCGAACGGGATTTGGAAATGCGTGTATCGAATCGAACGACCGACTGGCTTCGACAGCCTCACCTTGGTACGATATGAGACCGTTGTTTGTACCAAAATACACCTCGCCTGTAATATTATTGACCGCTATAGTACGCACAAAATCACTTAGTAATGGTGAGTTGGCTGTGGTAAAGTGTAGTATGGTCTCGGTACCGTCTTCGTTCATCAGATAGACTCCCGAATTTTGAGTTGCTATCCACTTATTGTTGTTGCCGTCTATGGCTATGTCCAATACTGTTTCATTACCAAGTAGATAGTCCGCTCCATTATTGTTGCTTCGTGGTATTTTTATACGTTGGCAGCGATAGTTTGGTTTGAATACATTGTGTGGCGTGGGCATTATAAAAGGCCCTGATGTAGAACCTACCCATAGCGAACCTGTTATAGGGTCTTGTACTCCACACATCAAGTGATTGGGAGTGAATATTTTACCGTCTTGGTCTATGAACTGCGATGTAGAGAAAATTTCGTCGTCGGAGCTATTGTTTAATGTGCCATTGTCGTTTACGGCTACGAATTTGGTGTTTCCGCGTGCCACTACAAGATACTTGATATTCTCTTTCTGTGAGTCTACCAAAAGGTCTGAGGGTGTCCATACGTCGCTCGACGATGTTATAGGCAGAGGGTAAATGTCGTATTGCTCGTTGTTTATATTGTTGTCGGCATATTTTATAAAAGATGGTGTTTCGGGGTTCGATAACCACAGTCGTCGTTTTTTATCGAAACAAACGTTGCCTATCCGATAGTCGTACAATGTTCCCGTGTTGTCGGCTCTATACCGCTTATGAGGCATATTCTGTCTGAATTCAAAGAGCCCTGTCCCCCAAGATGCAATGAAAAAATGATTGTTGTCTTTGGGGTCTATCGTGATATCTATAAAGTCGCGAACGAGCGATTGGAAACGGAATTCTAAGTATGAGGTCGACAGATTGTTCCATACATTGTTTTCGTATATTGTAAGGCTTCCGCCTTTATTGTTTGGAGTATCCCATCTGCCTCCCGGTACGATAAATACTTTATTTCCAATTATTTTGATGCGCCATATATCGTTTACTATAGGTCCGTCGGGTTTATAATATATTTGGTCTGATAAGTCTGATACCGATATTCCTAATATTCCTTTTTCGTATGAGGCTACCCATATCTTTTTGCTTTTTGGGTCGTATTCAGCCATTTGCGGCTGGAAATCAAAATCTATTTTGCGGTCGTACAGTATAGATTTTTCTTTTATCATAATCAGATGGTCGTTACTTGGGTAGATATCTATTATGTTGCTATACAGACCTTCTGTCCACGTATTGTTGGAGTAAACACTCACTTTGCCCGACGACTGCAATAGGTACAACTTCGATTGATGATTCAATATCTTTTTATTGTCTCCTATAGGCTTGTTTGTGATAGTATCCCAGTTTGCTAAGTTGGCAAGATTTACGCCTCTTACTGGGGCTTTGTATATTTTGTCCTTAGTAGCTACGAAAAAGCTATCACCTATGGCTTCTATAGATAAGGTATTAATATAAATGCCGTTATTGTTTCTGAAATAATATGTGTCATTTATTTCGTAGGCATTGATATCTACTTTGATTATACCCAGAGGTATAGCAAGATACAGATACTTGTCGAAATATAGACAGTCGTTTATTACTTTATCGACTGTAATATTCTTATTATAAACATCGGGAATATTGACTATATCGCCATTTTCGTACATTAGGTCGATATTACCGTTTTTGTAACCTATCACAAGTATCTTTTTTTCGGCAATATATGATATGTGATGTATGTTGTTGTCAGATAGTCCTGTAATCTTCGAATAAGTCTCTATCAGATTGTCCGATTTATCGACGGAATACAGCGAACCGCTGCTCAGGGCGAATACTTTATCGTTGGTTACAGCGATGTGTGTAGTAGCATTGTACGAAAAGTGTGTACGCCATTGTCCTATGCCTACTCCCATTTGTGCCGAGGTACAAACCGATAGTAATATGGCTAAAAGGCTGATAATGCATCTGTTGTTTCCGAACGACATTATCTTGTTGCCATATCGATATATAGCATTCCTTTTTGTATTATATTTTTCTAAATCCCTTATTTTCATTTTGTTGAATAGAATACCGTAAAGTATATCATTTAAAACTCTGAGCATCGAACAATCTCTTATAGTGTCCATCGAGACCGAGCAACTCTTCGTGAGTGCCGCGTTCTACTATCTCGCCG
>CAJPPQ010000150.1 GCA_905372605.1 Porphyromonadaceae bacterium | reverse complement strand
GCGAGCAATACGATTACAACTATTATGAATATTAGAGTTTTATACGACTTCATCCTGATAAAAAAAATTTGGACAAAGGTAACGATTATAATTCTAATATATGAATGCCGCCCTCAGAACCTGCCGCTGTCGTAGTCTTTGTTTTGCAGCTTACGACGCACATCGTAGCCCTTACCTTTACGGAAATTCCAGGATACACCTATCAGTATCATCGACTTATTGTCCCAAATCTTTGTAGTGACTCGCTGATACACTAAACTGCTCGGCAGTGTCTCGCTAAAATATTGCGAAGGCATAAAAGTCCACAGCATATTAGCTTCGAACTGCAGGTTATCATTGAGTTGATAATATACCGTAACGTGCGACTTATTCTCGTCTCTGTCGAGGGAAGCTCCGTTCACACTCATCGAAGTGAAACGATATTGGTATGCCAATATCCATTTTCCTATCTGTGAGCTAACGGCTAAGTTTATCGGAAAATACAAATTCGACAGATTACCTACGATACTGCTATTGATATTTTGGTACATCAATTGAGTATACGCCTGCAATTTGAGAATGTCCGAACCGAATGGTTTGAGTGAAAACGACAGCTCTCCGCCGAACTCCTGCGAATACTTTGCGTTTTCGTTGGTAAGGGTGATATACGGGCTACCGGGGTCTTTTACGAAGTATTCGTTTATGGCTTTGTCTACATATTGGTACGATAGCCCTAAGTTAAGGGTCAGTATAGGATTGTTGTGTGTATAGCTGAGCGACAATGTATTTACAGTTGCATTCATCAGTTGCGGATTACCTTTGTATATAATGTCGGGAGTAATGACGCGGGCATTGTTGCTCAGCTCCGATACCGACGGCAACAGTGTATTGCGTCTGAATATCAATCGGAGCGTATTACGGTCATTGATATTGTACCCCACCATTGCCAGCGGTGTAAATACCAGTCTGTCGTATTTGTTCGAATAACTCTGATTGATAATATACTTAGCCCCCAAACTGAGGCGGTAGAGAAATTTGTTTTTACTTCCCGACAACTCGCTGTATAGGTATTGTGTCGACGAATTGGAGTTGTAATCGTATTTACCAAATAAATTTTTGATATCCGACCTCAGCCAACTGATGTCTATTTTATACCCCGAATTCCACGAGGCAAAGCTAAGTTTTCGGGTATATGCCACTTCGCCGATAAGTGACTGTTTCCTGTTGTTGAGCGTCATCTCGTCGCCGATTGTCTGTGCACCCGAAGGTTGGCGATACTCGTATTTGCTCTCTTTTTGGTTTGTCCAAAACATTGTTCCTACCAAGTTGAAGGCTATATCGCTATTATGCGGCAACGACTTCCAAAAATATAAGTCGAGCACAGGGCTGAGTGTCAAAAAATTCCTCGACTCTCTGCCCGCATATACGGACGTATCATTGCCAAAGAGGTTGTTTATATTCGATACTCCGTGTGCAAAATAGGTAGTGAAATCGGGACGCAACGTCGCCTGGAAGATATAATTATCCATCAACTGATTGGTATAACGCAACCCTACCGTATTTACCGTGTATCCGAATGTATCTCGGAGCAGATATTGGCTATGGCGGCTTTCGTTGTTCAACTCATAGCGGTATAGCTTTTCGCTTTCGCGTTTTTTATAACTACGATAACTGAGATGATAATCGATGGCAAACTGACTGCGTCCACTGTTGTAGTTGAAGTACAGGTTATCTTCGCCGAACCCCGTCGTAAAGGCGTGAGCCAGATCCACCCCGCCGCCGTAACCGTTCTGCGGTTCACGGGTAATTATGTTTGCCACCGCTCCCGCTCCGGCATATCTTGCAGGCGGGAAGTCGTAATACTCTACCCGCAGTACCTTGTCGGGAGGCAGCATTTTCAGTTCGTTGTCGGTAGCAGCCACGCCGTTTATCAGTATCAGAAGCGACTTACCGCTCAAAGTCTTCAGCGTCTTGCTCTGTGCGTCGATTGTGAGCTCGGGTAGTGTCTTCAATAAGTCTTTTGAGTAGCGGGCTGCTTTTACATCCTTTGTAGTGAAGGTATAAACAGCCTTGTCGATGTGCTGATGTCGCAAACTGCCACTAACGGTAACTTCCGTCAGCTGTTGGCTGTCGTAGGTAAGCGAGTAATCTGCTACCAATGGCTTGCCATCTGCCTGCGGATCTACATTTATCTCAGCATACAAAGTATTGTAACCGAGACATTTTATCACGAGCCTATAACTGCCCGCAGGCACATTCTCTATGAGGTATCTGCCATTAAAGTCGCTTGCAGTACCGATTACCGCTTGGGTCGTATCGGTCGGGCGATATAGGGCAATATCGGCAAATTCTACAGGAGCAACCGTATCGTTTCGGCTCGAGGTAATCGTTCCTCTCATCTCTACTTGCGAGTAGCCGTTGACAGCAATGGCAAGCAAAATCATCGTAAAACACAGAAATAGGTATCGCATAGGCATTCGATATTTATCAATTTACAACAACAGTTCAACAAACGCTTCTGCAAAGGTAAGATTTTTTATTCCAACAAAAAATGGTTGCTTACCAGACGCTCCGAACGACACATTTCGGGGTTGTTAAAGTTTTTGGTCGGAATTGAGAAAAAA
>CAJPPQ010000149.1 GCA_905372605.1 Porphyromonadaceae bacterium | reverse complement strand
GAGAGGTTAAGTCCTTTGTGTTCACGAAAATACTTCATTTTATCGATTTCTTTTAACGAAGTCGCAAAGTTACAACTTTTTTTGGAGAATTACCCGCAGAAAAACCTTCTCTGTTTGTCGCTCTACATTGATATATAAAAAACTACCTCTCGTAAAATGATACGGGCGGTAGTTTGTGTTATTGGCTAAAACAAATCCGTATGTGTTTTTTTATTTCTTAAGCCTTGAGTTCAGATATTCGAGTACTTCGTTGGTAACTATCAAAGCGTCGTCGGCATACAATACATTGCCATTCTGGGAGTTTGTCGATATTATCATTGCGAAACGTTTCGGGTTATTTATAGCTTTGATAGCCATCGAGAGGCTGTCTTCGATTTGTTTGGAGAGTTTCTGTTGGTTTTCTATGAGCTTATCTTCGAGCGACTCTTTGTATTTGGCAAGTTCTTCGCCTTTGCGTTGCAGACGGGCTTCCTCTTCTTCTTTTCTTTTGACACTCATAAAGCCATTGTTGGCTTGTTTCGTCTGGAAGTCTACCACTTCACGTTGGAATGCCTCTGTCCGTGTGCGGAGTATACGTTGACTTTCTTCCATCTTCTTTATCATCGACTCTCGGGCTTCAACAGCAAAAGTATATTTTGCCAAAACCGAATCCGTATTTACCACTCCCAATACGAAAGCGGCAGTGTCGTTTTTTATTGTCGGAAGAGCCTCATTTGTGTTTATCTCTTTCGACGATTTGCCTTTACAGGCTACCAATAGCGATAATGCTACTAAAAACAATAGTGATTTTCTCATTGTCTAATGATTTATACGTTCGTGCAAAGGTAATATATTATTTCTATCTCACACATACAATAATAGTTAAATCATACTATTTGTGTATACCGTACATCTGTTTTTTGATAAATATTCCTCTTTTACGGCGATATTGTTTGTTAAAATAGGAGCATTCACTCCCGTGTCGACTCTCTGTGGCGACACTTCGACCAGAGACTCGTCCCACGCCCCCATATCTATGAACGACTGCAAGAGCTGCCTCCCTCCCTCCACTATTACCGATACTACTCCTTGTCGGTACAAGAAGTCGAGCATTTGGGGGATGATATTTTGCCCGAAATCGAGCTTTACGAAAACGATATTTAGGTGTGTTTCGTCTTGTATATCGTTAAAAACGAAGGTTCGTGCCTTGCCGTCGAATATACGATAATTACGGGGCGTTCGCAGACTTTTGTCTATAATGATTCTTATCGGATTTCTTCCTGTCCACTTGCTTACGGTCAGATGAGGATTGTCGAGAAAGACAGTGCGTGGACCTACCATTATTGCGGCTTCGTGGGTACGGATTTGGTGGTTGAGGGTTTTGGTGATAGTGTTAGAGATTTTGAGCGGAGGTAGCTCGGGGCTGTCTCTGATGATATCGATAAAACCGTCGGCGGTCTGTGCCCATTTCAGTATAATATATGGGCGATGCCGCCTGACAAATGTGATAAATCGCCTATTGAGCAGGTGGCATTCTTCCGCCAATACTCCTTCCGTAACATCGATACCTGCCTGCCGAAGCTGACCGATGCCTTTTCCGTTTGTCTTGGTATCGACATTGCGCATACCTACGACGACGCGAGGAATGCCACTTTTTACAATCGACTGTGAGTCGGAGGGTTCGAAGTTCATGTATAGAGTAGAGTGTCGGAGCAGCGACTTGTCCATTACCGCAGCAATAGCATTATCCTCTGCGTGAGGTTCACCGCAACGACCATAACCCTCGCCGATGATTTTACCGTTGTGTACGACGACCGCACCTACCAAAGGACTTGGCGAAGTCTGTCTTTCGGCGTAGCGGGCAAGTGTAAGGCATCTATTGATATGGATTTCGTCGTTGTTCATTGGTAACGTCCTCTTATTACGCCACAAAATTATAAGTTCACCAAAAGCTCTCTATGCCTTGATGTGATTATGTCTATTAGTAAATCCATTGCAAAAAAAAACGCCTATAAGACATATTTCTTATAGACGTTTTTTTATTACTGCTGTGTTTTAGGGGGAAAAAATTTATTTACAGCAAAAGTTCCAACAAAGGCTATGGCAATTATTATAAGAAAATTGCCAAAAGCCTCGTATGTCCGAAAGAAAGCCCTTATTGTAAAACCTATAAATACGCATAGTACCGATAGCCCCGATAAAACTTTTAGTCTCAATGATACATTCGGTATAGCACCACTTACAAATACGGACAATCCTAAACCGATTGAGAACCATAGAAAAATGTTGCCTAAAGCGGTCGCTATGTGAAAAAGTTTTAGAGTCACCCCTGCCAATAGGAGTACAACCGTAAAAATCAATAAAATCTTCGATGGTTTGCTCATGTTGTTTTTCATTTTCTTAAAAATTTAAATTCTCTCCACCTTTATATTTACTATATAATCATCAAAATCGAGGGCTTCAAAATCGTCCAATTTCTCCACTATCTCTAGAGAATTTGCTAAAACTTGGCTTGAAATATATGAACCAAACTCGATAATAGTGTCGTCGGTATGTTCGTTTGCCTCTACCTTGACAGATATTTTGTCGGTTATCTCGTAATTGTTAGCCTTCCTGATATTCTGTATACGG
>CAJPPQ010000148.1 GCA_905372605.1 Porphyromonadaceae bacterium | reverse complement strand
AAAAATCATCATACATTTTAGTTGATAGAATTACAAAATACGTATACTTTTGATAGCCTTACTCTTATCTCTAAAAAAAGAAAATTCATAAGTTGCAAATATTTCGTGTGAACCGAATGTTTTATATATCAGTTTACTTGTAGGTAAGTCGAATGAATATCCTATCTTCATACCTTCGAATAGTTTTATTCCTCCTATTATACAGAAAGAATCTTCTAATCTGTATCCAAGTCCAACCCATATTTTTTCTTTTATATACAGTAGCGCCGATATATGCGATGTCAACGACGTAAAGTCGCTGGTAAATAATATATTGGTTCGTATATTATAATCTTCATTATTCATTTTAAAATCGTATCCTACGTGTGCTTGTAGTAGTGGAGCGGTTTTGAAACTCGATACATCGCCAAGTTTGATAGTAGGAGCGTTGATGTGTGTGAGTGATATACCCACTCTATAGTCTTTGTCGAAATATTGTACTCCCAATCCTAAGTCGGCTCCTATACCTGTCTGTTTTCCAAGAGGTATAATGGGATCATTGGCTGTATGATATCCGTCGTCTTGACTGATTTTCGAAATATTGATACTATCGCCATTGCAGATAATGTTTAGAAACCCCAGATTCGCACCTATGCTAATATGCCCTCTCCCAAGGTTGCGTTTGTACGAGTACATGAGTCTTACTTGCTGATTATTAAATACTCCGAATATATCGCTTAAAAAATGTATGCCGACACCGTGTTGCTCATTGAAAAGTTTTAATGGCGAATCTATTAAAAAAGAAGATACAATAGGAGCTCCTGGCATTCCTATCCATTGTGTACGTTGAAACAACGAGGTTTGTATCATTGTCTGCTCGCCTACGTATGCAGGATTTACAAGCGATAGGTTGTGCATATATTGGCTTACTTGGCTGTCGAACTGAGAGAAAACACGGCTACTTACAGATAGCAATAAAAACAAATTTACTGCAATACGTTTTTTTAAAATGGTTTGCAGTAAGTTGATTAGTAGTGTTTTGTGTTTATTCTTGAAAGACAGCACTATTCGTCGGCTCTATTTTATTGTTTAATATTCGTCTTCGTTGAAGAAAAAATCTTCTTTGCTCGGATAGTCGGGCCATATATTTTCGATATTATCGTACGTTTCTCCTTCATCTTCGATACTTTGTAAGTTTTCTATTACTTCCAAAGGAGCTCCGGTACGCATGGCATAATCGATAAGTTCGTCTTTTGTCGCCGGCCAAGGTGCGTCTTCGAGTTTTGAAGCTAATTCCAATGTCCAATACATAGTATTTTTATGATTAAAATAATTTTATATTTATACTTAAATCTATGTTTTACAATTTATTATTGCTTATTTGTAGTGTCAAAAATAAGGTTACAAAATTAGTAAAAAAATGAATACGTAAAGGCTTTATTTTTTTTGCTCAAACTCCAAGCCCAAAGAATATAAATAATCAGATAAACGATTGACGTACATTATTATATCATTATTTACTTCTTGCTCGCTATTTAGATCGATTATTCTTCGCTCGGCTCTGCGTGCTATTGCTCTACAAATGTGAGCTATAGACGATATTTCGTTTTCGCCGTAGACGATAAACTCCGTGAAAGGTGGTATTCTGTTACTTATTTCGTCGATTTTATTTTCTAATTTACCGATGAGATTGGTGTCGAATTCTATCGGTTTGCCTTTGTAGTCGGGTGGAGTAGCGAGAATAGCTCCTACCGAGAATAGCGATTTTTGTATTTCGTGTACAAACGTTTTAGTGGTTTCGTCGTCGATTTTGCTACGCAATAGCCCCATGAAGGAGTTTAGTTCGTCGATGGTACCGTATGCTTCGAGTCGCTTGTCTGCCTTGGACACACGTTTTCCTCCAAGTAACGATGTCTGTCCTTTGTCGCCCGTTTTAGTGTAGATTTTCATATTGTAAGTAGTCAATTAAAATGTTAGCTTGTATATCTGTGTCTGAAAATTATTTTTCGCAAATATAATACCAAAATCGAAAAAGTCTATGAAAATTTTCGATCTCCCGATTCTTTTTAATCTATTCCACAGTTTACTGTTGTTGTAAATGTTATTTATACAAATGATTACGTCAGACGATTGAATCGATTCGTCGGGTAGGGTACCGATATCTGCTATATATACGAAATCGTAGCCGTCTATATTGTCTCTGCCCGTCGTATCGACGTTAATATTTTTACATAGCCCTAAAAGCCTCTCTATATCTTTGTCTCTACCGATGAAAAGTACGTTTTTTATTTTATAGTAATTTATTATTCTGTATATCAGCTTTAAATATTTTTCCTCTTTGTTTGATTGGGCTATATTTTCTATCTCCTTGTAGCTGTAGTATGGGTTTTTCTCGTTTACGACGTTGGTAATAAAATCGAACATAAACGGGGAATGTATACCGAAACCTTTGGAGCTATTGGATGTTATGCGGTGTTTTAGGCGAGAGAGTATATTTTTCGGCCTATTGTGTGTGATACTGCTATTGTTGTTGAATATCATTGTATTATATATTGCGTTATTGCTCTGCAAATATATAATATTTTCTCTGTTTGTATAAGTGCCGACGGGTTCGAGGAGCTTCGGCAGCTCGGGCTGCTGCGGTATAATG
>CAJPPQ010000147.1 GCA_905372605.1 Porphyromonadaceae bacterium | reverse complement strand
TGCAAAATTATCGGCAAGATACAAGTAACGATGAAAAAGAAAATATCAATTCGTATTTCCTAATTCGTAATTTTTAATTAAATGAAGATAGGCAATATAGAGTTCGACCGCTATCCTGTGTTTCTGGCACCGATGGAGGATGTAACCGACCTTGCGTTTCGGCTTATTTGCAAGGAGTTCGGGGCAGACCTCGTATATACGGAATTCGTTAGTGCCGATGCTTTGGTGCGTTACGTCGACCGAACGATGAAGAAACTCACCATATTGCCCGAGGAGCGTCCGGTAGCCATACAAATCTATGGTAAAGATACTCAGACTATGGTAGAGGCGGCAAAGATAGCTGCCCATAGCCATCCCGATATAATAGATATAAACTTCGGATGCCCTGTAAAGAAGATAGCCTCCAAAGGAGCAGGGGCAGGGCTTCTTCGCGATATTCCACGGATGCTCGAAATCACGGAAGCGGTAGTGAAGGCTGTAGGAGTGCCTGTTACGGTAAAGACACGCCTCGGCTGGGACAACGACTCTAAGATAATCACCACCCTTGCACGCCAACTGCAAGACTGCGGCATAGCAGCTCTGACCATACACGGGCGGACTCGTGCACAGATGTATACGGGCGAAGCCGATTGGACACTTATCGGCGATGTCAAAAACGACCCACGCATATCGATACCTATCATTGGCAATGGCGACGTCGTTACTGCCGAGGGAGCCGAAGAGAAGTTCCGCCACTATGGAGTCGATGCGGTTATGATAGGGCGAGGCTCGATAGGCAATCCGTGGATTTTCGCCGAAATAAAAAACCATCTGACGGAAGCCAATATCTCTGTGCCCGACTTCGACGGCAAAAAAGAGATACTCAAACGTCACATACTCGGCTCTATCGACCTGCTTGCCGACGAACGCAAGGGGATAGTTCACTGCCGCCGACATATAGCGGCAACACCCCTATTCAAGGGAATTCCCAACTTCAAGCAGACCCGCATAGCGATGCTACGAGCCGAGACCACAGAGGAGCTATTCGCACTTATCGACGGTGTCGACGGCGAATGATGTGTTACGATAATTTGTTCAGTACTGTCTCCTCTCGTAATTTATTTGCCACTACCTTTGATGAATTTTGCAAACGGTATCATATCTTCTGGGTGGTTTTCGAGGTGATTGCCCACCACTATTATGTCGGCTCCTGCCGATATGGCGTCGTCGAGCATTGCGATAGAACGTATTCCGCCGCCTACTATCAGAGGAATCTCCGTGTTGGCACGTACAGCCGAGATAATATCGTGTTTTACGGGAGTCTTGGCTCCGCTACCCGCTTCCAAATATATGAGTTGCTGCCCCAACATCTCGCCTGCAATAGCTGTACTTAGTATCGTCTGAGGGTCGGATAGCGGCTGTGTACCCGATACTGTCTCTACTGCTGTCGGTGTGCCGCCGTCGACGAGAATGTAACCCGTAGGTATGGTCTGTATCCCCGATTGTCGTATGGCTCGAGCCGATAGCACGTGTTGACCTATGAGGAGGTCGGGATTCCTGCCCGAAATAAGCGAGAGAAACAGCATAGCGTCGGCATTGGGGCTGAATTGTACGGCATTGCCTATGAATAAAACTGTCGGTATCGACGAATGCAACTTTATATACCGGACGGTCTGGTCTATCGACTCCTTTATTTGCGACCCGCCTATAAAGATAAAGTCGGGCTTTGCCTTCTCGGTCAGTCTGACGAATGCGGTGAGTCGGCTGCCATTACATTTTTCGGGGTCGATAAGTACGGCAAATAATTTCTCGCCTCTTTTATGGGCTTTGTGGATGATATTTAGTATTTTATGCGGCATTTGTTTCTGTTTTTTTGATATGAGATTGAAAAGAAATATAGATGTAATCAATTGTGGTTGATGCAAAATTAATCAATTTTTTTCTGAGTTGTAGTCGCTGTGTGTGAAAAAATATGTAATTTTGCCGCCTGTTTTAGACTTGATTAATCATCCTGTGAGATAACTAATATTTAAGACTCTTATTTTGAATTGTAAACAACAGTATTAGCATAGGTGTGAATTATATATTTTTAGGTAATTCGTACGGGCAGGAAAAGTTGTACTGTCGTCATAAACGGAGAAATTTAGTGTATTGACAACCATTAGTATACAAATGAATAGAAAAAAATACTTATTCTTTTTGCTTGCAATAATATCGGTATTTCTTATTTCTTGTACAGACAATACGATATTCGATGAGTATACGACCGTCGATAATGGCGTCTGGGCTAAAGACCGCTCTTTTGCTTTCAATGTAGAGGTGGCCGATACGTCTGCTCTGTACGAAATCGACCTATTGGTACGCAATACCGATATTTTCCCTCGTCAGAATCTGTGGTTACGGATTACCAAAGAGTATCGCGGACAAGAGATACAGTGCGATACGGTAAATCTCTTTTTGCTCGACGAGAGCGGCAAATGGATAGGCTCAGGCTCGGGAACGTTTTTCGACAACCAATTCATTTGGAAGCAACATATCAGATTCTACAAAAAAGGTAATTATATCTTTCGGATAGCTCATTTGATGAGGTTCGATGTATTGGAAGGAATTGACCGTATCGGACTTGCGGTCGTGAAAGAGAAATAATTGTTATATATAAAATTATATTT
>CAJPPQ010000146.1 GCA_905372605.1 Porphyromonadaceae bacterium | reverse complement strand
AAAAAGTAAAAATGAAGAAATGTAGGGATGTTGAAGCGTGTAAGCATTATATCCGCTTACAGCCTTTTTATAAAATCTCTACACGCACTCTGTATTGTGTATCGTTTTTGATTGGACACAACGACAAATACCCGCTATATAGCTTTCTATCAATGATTTCGGCAGGAGTATTCTTTTGCCTCAGTTTGTGGTCGCTTTGCAAAGACGAAGCATCATCGAAAAAATCGACACTAAAAACACCTTTTCTCCCTTCGGCTACATAGTTTTTATAAAAATGGTTTGCCACAAGCCCCATCGTCGGACGTAGGTTTATCTCTACACAAGGATGCAGGAAATAGTTCCCTTCGCATTCATACACAAACATATCCACACCAAGATACCCTCGATAAAAAGGAGAAATATTTGCGAGAACGAACTCAACGATACTCGAACGCACGGCACTCAGCAAATCTAAGGGAATTAGCTCAGTAAGCCGTCGTTCGATTTCGGAGTCGGACACTAATATATTGTGGTCGTAAGCATTTCCCTTAGTGGCAAATAGCGAGTAACCTACGAATGTTACCGTGTTGGAATCGGTCGAAAACTCCATCGCAAAATCGGATACCACATTATAGCGATTTTCGGCAACCAAATATTTTTGCTGCTCAAGTAGACGTTCTACTCGTTTCAAATAGCTATCGTTAAGGCGGTGGTGTTTCACAAAATAGAGACCTTTACCGCTACAGCTAAGAGGAGTTTTCAGTACCACATCGATATGTCGAGCGACAAAATGCTCTACATCCGCCGAAGATACAAGCAATTCGGGCAATAGGTGCGGAAGATATTTCAGGTAGTTGTCGGAAATATTGGAAATCAGATATTTCATAGCCTCCACAGCCGTATTTCTTTCTGTGAGACGTCTGATAAGTGTCAGGCTATTTGAGTTGGGTAAAAGCCTGCGAGGAGTTCCCTTTCGCTCCAAAGCACTGCAAATCTGCTTGTTCCACCCCCAAGCACACACCTCGGTCAGCGCCGAATAATCGATAGACGGAGTCAAAAGATATTTCAGCCCAAACCTATCGGCCATATCACGCCAATAGATATCCGTATCGCTCTGTAAAACCAAGCAATCATCTTCGAGCCATAAAGGCAATAGTGCCAAATCTTTCTGTAAACGAGTGATATTTTTCTTCGGCTGAAAGTTATTGTCGTCGCTTGCCAAAGATAGTTCATGGTCGGGGTTAAAAACATATATTTTACTCACAACGCACAAATACGATTCATTATAAAAGAAAAGATACATAAGCATGTATCTTTCTTTTCGTTACTTATATCTTTTTACTGTTTTTAGTCGGCGTTCGTTCGAAATCTTCGAGTTCGGCAGGGCGCATCAAAGCTCTAATAATAAGTATTATACCCCATATTATAAGAGGAAGACTCAGTATTTGCCCCATATTGAGCAACATATTGACTTCGAACGGTTCTTGTGGATTCTTGATAAATTCGAGTAAAAACCGCGTAAGGAATATAATGATAAGCATAACACCAAATATCAGTCCCCGCCTACGATAAGCCTTGTATTTCCAATACATTACCATAGTAACAGCAAAAGTAACAAGGCAATAAAGCATTTCGTAAATCTGAGTCGGATGTTTTGGTTCTGTCTGCCCGTCTCTGACAAATATAAAGCCCCAAGGCAAAGCGGTAGTTTCTCCGTAAATTTCGGAATTCATCAAATTGCCGAGCCTTATAAAAGTAGCTCCTATGGCAACACCTATTACAAGTCGATCCAATACATAGAGATAAGACTTCTTAGTTACATTCTTAGTATACAACCACATACCTATAAGTAGTCCCATGGCTCCTCCATGCGACGACAGCCCGCCTTCCCATACTTTGATAATCTCTATAGGATTTTTGTAATAGTACCAAAAGTCGCCTCCGGCACCATAAAACAGACAATGTCCCAATCTTGCTCCCACGATAAGACTGATAGCGCCATACAAAAACATTTTTTCCGACCAATCTGTGGGACGTTTCTCATAGGTAAATATTTTGTTTACTACCCAAAAGGCAATATAAATAGCTATACCCCAGAGCAATCCATACCAACGTAACGTAATAGGTCCGATAGAAAAAATCTCGGGGTTTACATTCCAAACAATATAGTTGAGCGTATTAACCATTGTAATTATATCGTTAATTATCAATACTATGCTTTACGTACAATAGCTATCGGTGTTTGTTGCGACGACTGTCCCAAAGGATTGTCTTTGAAAAGAGCTTTCAGAAACTTATCGTCGAGGTTCTTGGAAGATTTTCCCAATATATCAACATTCAAGTCGTTGGCATCTAAAACAATAAACTCATTGCCAAGTTTATTTTTCATTTCTCGGGCTACCTTATTGGGTCTCAGTGGCGCTTTTTTAGCGTACTTGTTGTAAGGCGGCAGAGTATAGTCGCAAGGACCGTCTATGGCATAAGCCTTTTTACCGCAAACCTTATAAAAAACACCTCTCACACCGAACGGTTTAGTCAAAGCGGCTGCTACACATCCCAATAGTATACGAGGTATACCGACGTCTTCCAAAGCCAACTGCATAGTGTAAGGGCTACCTAAACCTATGCCGTGAGGCGATTTATACACAAACTTCACCAAAAATTTAGCTAATGCCGACGGCTTGATTTCCGATATCGGATAGGAACGTCCCTGAG
>CAJPPQ010000145.1 GCA_905372605.1 Porphyromonadaceae bacterium | reverse complement strand
AACCAGCGACCACACGCCCCCCAGACGTGTACTCTAAACCGGACTGAGCTACATCCCGAATTATTTTTTTCAGACTGCAAAGATAATATTTTTTTCAGACAAAACAGCAATAAACGCAAATAATACTCTACTCTATCCGATAAAATATCAGAAACCGCTATATACCATCGTCAGACGAAGTGGAGAATATGCGTTTTTGCCACTCCTAATTACCGCTGCAGCAAAACGTTTCGTAATACGGTATTCGATTATTTCTCCTTTACTGTCTGTATAAATATCGACAGGTATGAGCAGATAATTTATCGAAGTATCTGTAATTGTCTTATCTTTCAGCTTTTTATTGAGTAGGCGAGAAACATCTGCCGCATACGACCGCTTTGCCGAACTGTATTTCATCACCTGTGCCTCATTGTTGCGGTACGCCTTGAGCGAGCCTGTCTTTATAAAGTCGCCGACCGCCTCTTCGGGGATAAGCAGCAGTGTGGCCGGCGAGGGTATTGCTCCCTTCGAAGCGTCTATCTCTGTCGGCTCGAAGACTATCTCGGCACTGTTGACGAATATTTCCCTCATCGTCTTACTCGGCATTTTGCTTTCAATACGCTCTCTTATCCGCCGTATCGGTAGCGTTACTTTCGGGTATGCTCCCGAAGTCGATACTACATAGTTTACCGAGTCGCGGCTACCAATCTTCCCTGATATACCGCTGCGAACTATTCTGTTTATCTGGCGTACGTCTTTGCCTGCCGGATAGTTTACAAATGTGTTGACAGTCATTGTTGTGTCTTTACCCGAAGTCGTCTTGGTACGATACGAATAGTGATAGAAAAGCTTCATATCTATCTCGAACAAGTATAGCAGCGTCGATTTGCCGTACGACGTCGTTATATACAGTCCCTTAAAATGGTTTAAAAAGTCGCCTACAGATTTATACGCACTATGCGGAATATTGAAAAAACGATTTTTTACAGTTTCCGAGAAATAATACTTTATGCTTGGCACATACTTCTTGTTTTCTCGCACTTTGGGGCTCACCGTGTAGTCGACCGCCGTTATCAGTTTACGTCCCAGCAACTGACTCTCGTTTATATCGAGAAATTCATTAGGATCGAAATCCGTAAGATACTGCCTATGATAGTCTGGAGTGCTTTTATTGAGCTCGTATATAGAAATCTCCAGAGGTTCGCTCTCGCTGCCGAAATAACTACGATAATACATAAACAATATCAACGAATCGGGCTGTGCATTGTATGCCGTAGGTGGAAACTCATAATTTACAGGCGGAGCAAACTGCACCACCAAGTCGGCTTTGACTCCGCCATATTTATTGCTACTATACTCTCCCAGAATCATCGACATACTGTCGATACACTGTGCCGATACAGCTGAGTACAAATAATCGGTCGATTGCAGATGAATGGTATCGACCGATGTGGCTATTTTATCGTCTTGCGGCTGTATCTCCAATCCCAGAGAATCAGATTTGTTGCACGAATAAAAGGCAACCGCAATGAGTGTACAATAAACCAAATATTTTAATCTCATACTTTCTTTTTGTTCGTAATAAAATGAATATTATTTCCTATACGGGCAATATCTTTTACCCGTTCCCGATTACTTGGAAGTGAGTTTGTTATAGAGTTCCAAATATGTGGTATTCATATCGTCTTTATATTTTAAGTATTTCACCGCTTTCGTATCAACTACTCCTTTAAGCAGATTTTTCATATCGCTATCTCCTTCTACCACTACATCAGAATATTGCGAGGCAAGCCGTATCAGACTTTCCCAAGTAATTTCTTTATCTTTTATCAGTTTTTGCTGCTCTATATCCTTTATACCCAGACGTTTTTCCAACTTCTTGTTGATAGTGTTCGTAAACCTATCGTTGAATGCCGAAAAAATCACCTTCGACTTGGCATAAAAAGGATCGGTCGAATACATCGTCTTGATATACAAAGGTGCCAATGCCGAGAACCATCCGCTACAATGTATGATATCGGGAGTCCAACGCAATTTTTTTATGGTTTCCAATACTCCTTGCGTATAGAATATTATACGCTTATCGTTGTCTTTGAAACTCTCATTGTTTTCGTCGACAAGCATAGCTCGCCTCCTAAAAAATGCCTCATTATCGATAAAATACACTTGTAGCCTTACCGATTGTATCGTCGCTACTTTTATTATAAGCTGATAATCGTTGTCGTCTACTACCATATTGAGTCCCGATAGTCGTTGTACCTCGTGCAACTGATTTCTCCGCTCATTGATGATACCATAGCAAGGAGCAAATATTCGTACCTCGAAATCACCGTTTTCTTGAATAAACTGCGGAAGCTCACGACAAAATTTAGCTGCAATTGTTTCAGGAGTATAAGGTACAATCTCCTGATAAATATACAATATTCTGGTAGTATCCATTGAAATGTACAATATTTATTTTGTGCAAAGTTACAAAAAAAATACCATAGGACAATTTTTTTGATCAACCGGCATCGAATAATCGGCCAATACCCTCTGTAACAGTATTTATGCCATCTTGCAATTTCGCCCCTATCATCGGTTTGAGAAATATCGGGATATCGGCATTCAGTTCTATGCCAAAAGACGTCTTCAATGGCTCTAATTCTGCTATTATCATACATATCTCTGCTTTGAAAGGGAGCTTCTCGATATTCAGCCTTATCTTGTCTGCCCCCCGCTCTACGATACGTAGCAGCAGGTCGCCT
>CAJPPQ010000144.1 GCA_905372605.1 Porphyromonadaceae bacterium | reverse complement strand
TCCCTTTTTTCCTATGTAAATACCGCCGCCTGAATTTTTTGCCGTATTGCCTTGAGAAGCGTTAACCCCGCCAATCTTACAGTCTGCCTCTATCATAAGCTTTGCACTATGTACCGCGATTCCGCCGCCATTTTTGGCTGTATTTCCGGAAATACGAGCGTCGTCTGTTAAAGTCAGCGTACCGTTTACAGAACCGCTTGTATTTGTTTTTATGTAAGCACCGCCACCGTTGTAACCGCCAGCGTTATTGCCCGCAATAGTGCCGCCCTTGACGGTATACTTTGAGCTATCGTTATAACCCCCGCCAAAATATATCCCCGCACCGCCATTGTTAAAATAAGGATCCGAATCCGTACTTGTAAGGCTATTATTTTCTACGGTAACGCTATCCAAAACTCCCGTTATATATGGTGTTCCATTGGAAGGGTTGAATGCAATACCGCCGCCTCGCAAACCTGCCGTATTACCCGAAATAATTGTCCCAGTTATAACGGCTTTCGTATTGACACCGCCCGATGCAGCTACACATATTCCACCGCCTTCTATATCTGCCCCGCAGTCCGCAATAGCGCAGCCCTTTACCGTGAACTCTTTAATACTCTTACAGTAGATACCGCCACCTAATTTATCTTCACTTGCAGACCCCGCCGCCTTGCCGTTTTTAAGAGTGATATTTTCGAGCGTAAGTTTTGTATTGGCACCTGTTACCTTAAAGATACGGCGTGCATTTAAGCCGAGTCCTCCCTTATTTGCATCAAGGGCATCAGTATCTCGATTACCGCTCTTACCGCGTATTGTGATGCTCCTGTTTATAGGAATTTCGCCGTTGTTTCCGGGGGTGCTCGTTGCTTGTATTGTACCATCTATAACGATAGTATCACCTGCCTCTGCAGTCTGTATTGCTGTTTTGAGCCTATTCCAAGCACCGGAGCCTCCTCCTGCTACCACTGTTTCTTTCCGCAATATCAGCTCTTTATCATCACTGCTCGGAGCTAATACCCAATCATTCGAAGGGGTATCCGTTAAATGGAAGTAGTCTTTATAGGCAGCAGAAACACCGTCGGGTACTTTTACCAGTGTTTTATCCCTTTGAAGACTATAGTCATACGGTTCAATATTGATATGGGAACTCGCTGCCAAGTTTTTTGCCGTTACAAAAGCGCTGTTGCTACTACCAACCATACACAGACATAACGTATTTGTATTCCCGGAGTTACCGACTTTCGCCGTACCGGTTAAGGTAAGACTTGGAGTGTATCCTGGAGTGGGATACAAATATATGCCTGAACCTTTTTTTCCTGTTCCTACAATATTACCGTGTATATCAACACTATTGAGTATGCAGTCTCCTTGGTAGATATAGAGACCACCGCCATCGTTTAAGGTGGTATTTCCCTCAATGCTTCCGCCATACATGGTAAGGTCACCTTGATTATAGATACCGCCGCCTTCATGAGCTCCCGTATTATTTTTTATGGTACATGGGCGGCTGCCGTCTGCAGTCCCAAGGGTAACACGTGCACCCGGCCGTGTGTAAATACCTCCGCCCCAGTGTTCCGCTTTGTTAAAGTCAAGAATTCCGCCGTACATGGAGAGCGTTCCCTCATTATAGATGGCTCCTCCATCCTGAGCGGCTCCGGATCCGGATGCAAGACCTTTCGTAAGGGTAAGATTTTCCAGCGTGAGATTACCGCCGTTTTTTACCGTGAATATGCGGTGTTTTACTAAAGGAGCATTACTGTCTGGAAGATGGCTATTAGCATCGAGTATATCGGTATTCGCATTATTGTGCTTACCTTTTATCGTAATGCTTTTAGTAACTTCGATTGCGCCGCTGTTACCGTCAGCACTTGTTGCTTTTATTGTGCCATTGACCAAAAAAATGTCTCCATCTTCGGCCACTGCAACGGCAGCTTTAAGCTGTCCCCACGCGTTCGATCCTGCGCTTATTTCCACTGTGTTATTGCGTTTTGTTTTATAGCATACCACTTCTTCCGGACTATTCTCAAAACCCTCTTTTACAGCCCATGCCGTGAGTTTATACACGACATCCGGGGCGGCAGGCAGCTCTATGGTTAGCGGCGTTGTATCGGAACTTTCGCTTACGGTGAGTCCGTTACGTTCCAATTTATAGTGCACCGTAGCTCCGCTCGTAGCGGTTTCAGCTTTCAAGAGTATGTTTTGTACTCCCGGTCCATAGGTTATCTCATGAGGGGCATCATTTGTTCCGTGCTTTGGTGTTACTGTCCACTGACCACTTTTGACGGTTATAGTAACCGGACTAACCTTATTGGTACTGGTAGAGGCATGCAATTCCCCCGTGGAAAATAGCCCTGCTTCATCTTGCAGCCGAAACCGGTACTGCTTTACCGCACCTTGTACTTTAACATTCGTTTTTACGCGGAGAATCCATTTTTCAGTTGAAGCCGGTAATATATCGGGCGTTACTCCTGGTTCAACCTCTGTAGGCAATAAAGCTGTTGCATTAGTGTAGTCCAACAACCGTTCGCCTGCGCCGCTGATATCGAATCCGCTTTTGTCTGTCTTTACCGTTAACGATATCGAGGTGTATGGACCGGAGCCTTCAGCAATAGAAAGATATTTAATATCCTTATGCAGAAGTTCGGAACTATTTATCTCCCTATACATATCCGGTACTTCAAGGAACAACACATAGTAATGCTTGCCGTCTACATCGGGTGTAGTGGTCTTGCCGATTGCCCGATAGGTAAGAT
>CAJPPQ010000143.1 GCA_905372605.1 Porphyromonadaceae bacterium | reverse complement strand
GTATCGGATAAGAAACTAAACCTTAAGGTTTATACGATTTTGCAACCCCTGCAGCCAATGCATCGGCAGCTTGCTTAGCGGTTTTTTCACCTTTCATAACAGCGATAACGCCCTGATTCATCAGTACATAGCCGCTGGGGGATCCATCCATCCAGCGTTCCCATACAAAGCGTGCATCCTGCAGTTTTCCTGCGGTAAGCGCGAGAATTTCATTTGCGTGAGCATCTTTGATTTTGATGGGGGCATTAATCATCGGGAAAAAGCCGGTCGGCATAAATTCGGCGCAAACGGTTGCGCCCTGTACCGTACATAGCCATGCTAAAAAGTCTCTACATTCCTGAACATGCTTACTTGCCTTATTATACGCCATACCTGTGTCGGGATGGAAACAAACGGCTGCTTTTTTACCGGCAGGAGCGGGCGGTATAAACGTTCCCCAATTGAATGAAACGTCTTTAAATGCCCCGACATTCCACGATCCGTCTACCCACATGGCAGCCTGTCCGGTAGCAAACAATGCAATTGAATCGTTGTAGGTAAGAGCGGCAAAACCGTTGGGGCAATATTTTGCTACATCGGCCATTGCCTGAAAAGCGCTTACCATTTTAGCATCGTTCAAAGGTACCTTGCCCGACTGATATGCCATACGACCTTCGGCTCCACCGACAAAGCCCGGTAAAATACCCATCATAAAGCATTCATTAATGTCCCATTCGTCGGCAAGTCCGTTGGCGATCGGTGTAATACCGGCCTTTTTCAGCTTATCGCAGACAGCTAAAAAATCTTCCCATGTCTGTGGAACCGCAACTCCGGCCTTCTTGAATATGTCCTTATTATAGTAGACAACTTGTACAATTGCATTAAACGGGACGGCAAAGTTACGTCCGTCGGCGGCAGTCCATGGAGCACGATTCCCTGCGGTAAAGTTCGATTTTAAACCGGGAATGTCCGACACATCGGCAAAATAGCCATCCATAAGCAATTTTTCACCGGTTGCATACGAACGAGCATACATCAGATCGGGGCCGGTGCCGCTTTCAAGTTGCAGCCGCAACGTCGCATTGTAATCGACATTGATAGTCGGTTTAAATTCGATTGTTACATTCGGCTTTACCTTTTTGTACTCTTTAAGCAGCGCGCTGATCTGTGCAACGTCATCGGTACGCCAAGAACCCATCGTCAGCGTAACTTTCTCTCCTCCGCCCCCTTCATTTGCGCCGTTCGCAAAAACGGGAGAAAATGCCGCGAGTAAAACGCCGGCAAGCATCACAGCCGTGAATTTTTTCATAAAATACTCCTCCAACAAAACATTTATTGTCCGCCTAAAAGCGAAATTGGGTTTTGCAACGCAAAATCCGCAGTATAGCTTTAGCAGCGTTTACTATAGTATCACCCGTGAATTTCGATTTGTCAAGAAAAATCTATTTTCTTGTTTTACACTTGACAGATAATACGGAAACCGATATGATGCATCTCATATTTATGCCAACTTAGCTCAGCTGGCCAGAGCACGTGATTTGTAATCTCGGGGTCTAGGGTTCGAATCCCTAAGTTGGCTCATCGATATGGGGAGATTCCCGAGCGGTCAAAGGGGGCAGACTGTAAATCTGTTGGCTCCGCCTTCCAAGGTTCGAATCCTTGTCTCCCCATTTTTATTTCAAAAAAAATAAAGGCGAATATACCAGCTGAGGTTCGCCGGTTTTCATTTCTTATCGATTTTCCACTGTTTACGGATGACAAAAATGTGTCTCCTCTTGACTTAAAGTCCTAATTTAATTGTATTATGTATAGCAAACAGGAATAGATTCTTTAGGCCGTTAAAAAATAGAAGTTTTTGGATTTTTCAGTATTCCCTGTACAAGTCTTAACGGAGGCGGTTATGAATGAGTTTAACGGTGTGGCTGATACGATGCTTATACCGATGGCTGCGCGGATTTATGCGTCTAAACATTTTCCCGAATATTTTTATGATGGAACGGCTTTGTCGTTGGAATCAAAAATTCCGGCAGGAGCATTTGAGCGGATTTGGAAATCATCATCCCAATATACGATGCTGGCTTCAGTCGCCCGCTATTATAATTTTGACGAGATGATAAAAGGTTTTTATGACAAGCATGAAAAATGTAATATCATTAACCTCGGAGCCGGGTTGGAAACGGCTGCGTTTAGATTGCCTGCCATCAATGTTCCTTTTTACGAAATCGATTTACCGGAAGTGATAGAGCTGCGTAAAAATATCTTGGGAGCAAAAGAAAACGAAACGCTTATCGGTGCGGATATCTTTAAACTTGAGTGGGTAGAGGGTATAGACACTTCTCTTCCGTCTTTATTGGTCGTATCCGGTGTATTTCAATATTTTCGAGAAGAAAAGATAGTAACTTTTTTATCGGAGCTAAAAAAACGTTTTCCGAAGGGTGAATTGATTTTTGATGCGACAAACGCAATTGGTATAAAATATGCCAGGCAATACTTCGGCGCAGATGTACTTTTATGTGGATGACGGTTCTGCTTTTGCCCGAAAATGCGATATGGAACTGATGGAGCAACGTACCTTTTATACCACTGCGCGGAAGATGCTGAAGCGTAAATTAAAACTGTATACCCGTATCGCGATGAAAGTATGTGACGATGGGGGAAGAACCATTATTTTGCATTTAAAACTGAATTAACCGGGTACTAAAATCGGATACCCACAAACTTTAGTTTTCCTCTTGTTCAATTAGGAAAAGTATGCAATAATAAGAAACAAATG
>CAJPPQ010000142.1 GCA_905372605.1 Porphyromonadaceae bacterium | reverse complement strand
ACTCGGTATTCATCGTCAAACGAGAAGTAACGAAATAATAAGATAATCAATGTATCTATAAAATAATTACTTTGGCATAGTTTAATTCTATTTTATAAAAAACAAAATCAAACAAACAGGGCAGACTTCTTTGTAGAAATTCTGCCCTGTCGTTTTTTGTGGATTGGTGGTTTTATTATGTAAGGACTTTTACTGTTTAAGTGAGATGGCGACACGAAAAAGGGGACAAACACAATGTTCGCCCCTTCATTTTTACATTATTACATTCATACATTTACCTTTTTACCATCTTAGCTACCATGTCGTCGGCTCTGACAGTGTAGACACCTGCCGGTAGGTGCGATACTTCTACCCTATCGGTATTGGTGGCGTGGGCTACTTCGATGCCGTAGACGTTATATATATGTACGGTACGAGCGGTAGCCGAGAGGTAGAGCACGTCTGCCACGGGGTTCGGGTAGAGTGTGAGCAGCCGCTCGGCTGAGGCTTCGGCTATATCGGTGCTGACACCGGAGCAATCGTAGTTGCCCGTAGTAGCGGGTATGTCGGTGTCGTCGTAGTACTGTACCTTCCAGTTTTTGTCGGCAGCATTCTTCTTGGTGGTAGCAATAATAGTAGCATAGTCTGCAGACGAAGCGTTGAGTATGGGGATTATTATCCCCTCGGCTGTATTTTTCCTATCGGGCAAGGCACAATATATAGAGTCGATAGCAGAGGTAGTGAAGTTGTTGCCGTAGCAATATAGATTCTCGAGCTGCGTATTCTTCGATATGTCGAGAGATGTGAGACGATTGGAATCACAGCTCAATTTCGTCAACTGCGTGTTGTTCGTTACGTTGAGTGCGGTTAGTCTATTTCCAAAACAATGTAAAGTTGCTAACTGCGTATTCTTCGATACGTCGAGGGAAGTGATCTGATTGGAGAAACACTTTAATTCTGTCAGTTGCGTACAAGCTTTTACGTCGAGAGCAGAAAGCTTATTTGATGAACACCATAACGTCGTCAGGGATGTATTCTGCCTTACATCGATGGTACTCAGCTTATTGTTGAAACAATCTAACCCCGTCAAGGCTGTGTTTTTCGTTACATCGAGAGAAGCGAGCTGATTGGAAGAACAACTCAACTCCGTCAAGGCAGTATTCTTCGTCACATCAAGGACATTAAGTTGATTTTGAAAGCAATATAACTTCGTCAGCTGCGTATTGTGTGTTACATCGAGACCGCTGAGTCGATTGTCGGAACAATCTAAATACTCCAACAGCACATTCTGCGATACGTCGAGAGTACGTATAGAATCCTTATTGCAGTATAACTCGGTAAGCCCTATATTGTGGCTGGGGTCGAGAGCAGTGATGTTTGCTCCGTTTTCTTTGCAGGAAAATCCAGTTATGTAGCCGTAAGCGGTTACAGTGTCGTTGGCGGCTCTGTATGTGATTTTAGAACTTAGCCAGTCGGTACCTACTGTAAATGTGGTATCGTGGCTTCCACTCTTTATCTTTACGTGTGTGTTTGGAGCAGTTGCTTTGAAGTCGAGTTTTATAAGCTCTCCGTTCTTGACGGTGAGTTTTATATAGCTACTCATATTTACATTATTGCCTCCTCCACTGTTGCTACACACATAGCTACCCGTAGTAGCAGGTATGTCGGTACTTGTCGACTGGTATTGTACTTTCCAATTCTTGGCGATGGCATTCTGCTTGTTTGTGGATAAAACTATAGCTTTATTCGGGTCAGAATCGCTTACTAACGGGCATATCTTCGCCATATCGGCAGGCAACCTATCGGGTAACGAGCAGAAAATAGTATCAAGCGATGCCGTAGAGAAAGCATTGCCATAGCAATGTAGCTTTTCGAGCTGTGTGTTACGTCTTATATCGAGTGAAGTGAGCCGATTGTCGCGGCAGATCAACTCTTTCAACATAGTATTGTTCGTTACATCGAGTGAGGTAAAGCGGTTCGAATGGCAGTTTAACTCTACGAGTTGCGTATTTTTCGTTACATCAAGTGTGCTTAGATTGTTGAAGAAACATCTCAATTTCGTCAACTTCGTATTCTTCGTTACATCGAGAGAGCTTAGTTTATTCGACCCACAAAACAACCTCGTAAGCTCCGTATTTTTCGTTACATCGAGCGTACTTAATCGAGTTGAGTAGCAATCGAGCAATGTCAGCGATGTATTCTTCGTTACATCGAGGCTACGTATTGAGTCGCTCGAACAGTTCAACTCTAAAAGCCCTGTATTATGACTTGGGTCGAGAGCAGTGATGTTCGCTTTGTTGTAATTGCAATGGAATATCGTTACGTCGCCGTAGACGGTCATAATGGTATCGGTAGCGGTATAGTTGAAGGTTCCCTGAGCCTTATTTACCGTAACAATCTGCTCGTTGGAACCGCTTTTGATTTTTACCGGCGTGCCATCGGTGGCGGCATTAAGGCGGAGTTTTATTTTTGCTCCGTTTTTAACGGTAAGAGTGATATAGCTGCTCATATTCTGTGCCTGAGCCGTAGTGAAGGCAAGAAGCCCTATGAAGAGGGCGGATAGTAATGAAATTTTTTTCATAAAGACATAATTGATTATTTATTAACTAAAATACTATATATATGATTTCGGCGGGTTGAGACGAAATTGACATTATGTCAGTACTGCAATAGATGAGGTACGTCTCTATGGTGTCTCTATCTAGTCTCTATCCCGTATGTATGGTAAAAAATTAAAAAAGAGATTCCTTTTCTGCCAAATTGTCGGAATATTTCGTTGTTTGAGTTATTGGCATCGTGCTGTGTTTGATATTACGGGGCAAAGGTAATACTTTTTTTGCATAGCAAAAAAAATGAAGGGCGGCAGTACGAAGCAAATTGCTGCTTAAGAATTTAATTTTAAGTATTTGCCTGTAACGCTACGTGGATTGCGGGCGATGTCGTCGGGAGTGCCTGC
>CAJPPQ010000141.1 GCA_905372605.1 Porphyromonadaceae bacterium | reverse complement strand
TTTGCCGACCCCGAAGGCTGCAAAAACATATCGGAGTAAAGGAAATTGATTCCGACGATATAAATTATACCCCCAAAGGCTACCCATAATTTTGAGGTAGCCTTTTTTAATTAATCACAAACAAAAAAACAAGCCGTCTTTCGAACTCGAAAAACGGCTTATCTCTTTATTCAATCCACCGAAGGATCAATTATTTGCTTCAGATGGAGTATTATCTTCTTTAGGAGCTTCTATCTCAGATGGTTCGCTACTTTTTGTTGCTTCCGCTACTGCTGCTTCTTTAGCCGATTCCGCTGTTTTCTTACTTCTACGTGTACGAGTAGTCTTTTTAGCGGCTTTTTCTTTCAGCATATTTTCGTTGTAGTCTACCAACTCTATTATGCACATTTCGGCAGCATCACCTAAACGATTACCTGTCTTCAAGATACGTGTGTATCCTCCCGGACGATCGGCTATCTTTGTAGAAACCTCACGAAATAATTCGGTAACGGTATTTTTATCTTTCAGGCTGGCAAAAACGATACGACGCGAGTGCATAGTATCTTCTTTCGACTTAGTCAGAAGGGGTTCTATGAACTTACGGAGAGCTTTTGCTTTTGCTACGGTAGTAGATATTCTTTTATGTTTTATCAGCGAGCAAGCCATATTAGAGAGCATTGCAGAGCGATGCGAGGCTGTGCGTCCTAAGTGATTTATTGTTCTGTTGTGTCTCATTTCTTTTACAATTCTTTATCAAGTTTATACTTCGATACATCCATACCAAACGATAGGTCTAGACTTTCTAATTTTTGTTCTAATTCAGTCAATGATTTTTTACCGAAATTTCTGAATTTCAATAACTCAGACTTTGGTATTCGAGCCAAATCTCCGAGTATTTCGAGGTCTGCCGATTTAAGACAGTTCAAAGCACGCACCGACAAATCGAGATCTGTCAATTGTGTTTTGAGCAATTTACGTTTTTTCAGAAAGTCTTGGTCGTATTCATTTGTTTCAGCCGAATCGTCTATATCAAGAGTAATCTTTTCGTCGGTAAACAACATAAAATGTTGAATTAAGATTTTAGATGCCTCTTTGAGTGCTTGCTTGGGATGTATAGAACCGTCCGTAACAATCTCCATTATAAGACGGTCGTAGTCGGTCTTCTGCTCCACACGTTCAGGTTCGACGGAATACATCACATTTCTGATAGGTGTAAATATAGCATCTATACCTATGACTCCTATCTCTTTAGCAATGCTTTTATTTTCGTCGGCAGGCATATAACCTCTTCCTTTTTCAATTTTCAACTCCATCGTAAATTTTGCACTCTTATCCATAGTACAAATAATGTGATCGGGGTTCAAAACCTTGAAGTTAGATAGTTTGTCTTCCAAGTCTTTAGCTTTTAGCGATTCTTTATTAGATACACTAAGCAATACGGTTTCACTTACATCGGCTGCGTTACCTATATTCTTGAAACGAACCTCCTTGAGATTCAATATAATATTTGTAACATCGTCGATTACATTGGGTATAGTATCAAATTCGTGTACAACTCCACTAATTTTTAATGACGTAATAGCATATCCTTCGAGCGAAGAGAGCAATACTCTACGAAGAGCGTTTCCGATAGTGATACCATAACCCGGCTCCAAAGGGGCAAACTCGAATTTACCTTTCGATTCGGTCGCCTCTATCATATGTACCTGATTAGGTCTTTGAAATGCTAATATTGACATTAAAATTATGCTTTTGAATAAAGTTCTACAATAAGTTGTTCTTTTATGTTTTCAGGAATGTCTTCTCTTTCGGGGATATGAAGAAATTTACCTGCCATAAGATTTTTGTCCCATTCGAGCCAAGGATATTTCGACTGACTGTTTCCTGCAAGTGCATTTGTAATGACAACCATTGATTTATCTCTTTCTCTTACTCCTATAACATCGCCTTGCTTTACTATATACGAAGGAATATTCAATACTTCACCGTTTACAACTATATGCTTGTGATTCACCAATTGACGAGCGGCTGCACGAGTGGGAGCTATACCCAGACGGAAAACCACATTGTCTAAACGACACTCCAACAACTGAATAAGTATAGCACCGGTAATACCTTTCTTTCGCTGAGCCAAAGCAAACATATTTCTAAACTGTTTTTCGAGTACTCCGTAAGTATATTTAGCTTTCTGCTTCTCTTTCAGTTGTTTGGCATATTCCGATTTTTTACGACTACGCAACTGTCCATGTTGTCCGGGAGGGAAGTTCTTACGAGCCAATACTTTATCGTGTCCAAAAATTGGTTCGCCGAATTTACGTGATATTTTTGACTTTGGTCCTATGTATTTTGCCATTTTCTAATAATTTTAAAGTTTTAATATTATACTCTTCTACGTTTTGCCGGACGACATCCGTTGTGTGGAAGAGGTGTTACATCAATTATTTCGGTGATTTCGATACCGGCACCGTGTACGGTTCTGATAGCCGATTCACGACCGTTACCTGGACCCTTCACGTAAGCTTTTGCTCTACGTAATCCTAAATCGTAAGCCACTTTTGCACAGTCTTGTGCTGCCATTTGTGCTGCATAAGGAGTGTTCTTTTTCGAACCCCTGAATCCCATTTTTCCAGCCGATGACCAAGAAATCACCTGACCTTCGCTGTTGGTAATACTTACAATTATATTGTTAAACGACGAATGGATATGAAGCTGTCCTACTCCGTCTACTTTAACGACTCTTTTTTTGGTTGCTACCGTTTTTTTTGCCATTTCAATCTAAATTTTGAATGTTAATTACTTAGACGCTACTTTCTTATTAGCAACTGTCTTCTTTTTACCTTTGCGGGTACGTGCATTGTTCTTGGTGCTCTGTCCGCGAACGGGCAGACCGTTTCTATGACGTACCCCCCTATAACAACCAATATCCATCAATCGCTTGATGTTGAGTTGCACTTCACTTCGA
>CAJPPQ010000140.1 GCA_905372605.1 Porphyromonadaceae bacterium | reverse complement strand
GTAGAGGAGAAACAGACCCAACTACTGTGGGATAACAAGTTTTACTGTATCACTTTTAAGAAAAATCGATAATTATACAAAGAAAGACAGACAAAAATACTTCATTACGAAAACGAACATCCCGCACCAATAGTGCCATTTATCTAACATATCAAGCAAGAAAACGGCAACAATATTCGGTATTGAAATTTATACTTAACTTTGCCGAAGAGTTTTTATAAAATACTCGGTAAATCACTTTGAAAATTTCATACTTTCGTTGTCGATGAGAGATTTTATCGCTAAGAATGTGTTTTTTAGGCTTTTTATAGCTCTGGCTGCAGGAATAGCTTCGTTCGGGTGGTTTGGGTGGAGTGCGATTGTTTTCTTTGCCTTTGTTATTGTTGCTGTTGGCTTATCGCTTTTTTACCTCTTTACCCAAAATCGCTTACATTCAGATGTTGTTTTTGGTGTTGCCGTTATGTTACTAATCTTTTCATTCGGTTACCTGCTTGGATATGATTTTTATAGCAATATACCGAAAAATATTGCCGATGGCAAAGCAGGATTTTTCGAGGTAGAGCTCAGCCGCTACCCTATCGAGAAACAGAAATCGATACTTGTATATGCCGACTTATTGCAATATTCCGATTCTACTACTGCAAGCCGTATCGACGGTAAAGTAGTATTGTATTTACAAAAAGACAGTCGGGCAAAATCGCTCCGAAGTGGCGATAGGCTTCTGGTACATACCTGTATATCACTACCATCACCGAAAGGGAATCCCGACGAATTCGACTACCGAGAGCACCTCTTACGTAAAGGAATATGCGGTACCGGATATGTCGATAGCAACAGCTGGAAACTTATCGATAGCAACAAAAGTTTTTCCATAATACGTCTTGCCCAACATTCGAGAATGAGGTTGCTCGATATCCTTCACAGTATGAATATTACAGGCGATGAATTTGCCGTAATATCGGCACTGACACTCGGATATACCGATGCCATTTCGCCCGAATTGAGCGAGAGTTTCTCGGCAACGGGAGCATCTCACGTACTTTCGGTAAGCGGGCTGCATGTAGGAGTCATATATGTGATGTTGGGGTTTTTACTTGCCTTTCTCGACAAGAAAGAATATACTAAACCTATCAAATGGATACTGATAATCATTGCTCTATGGTTCTATGCATTCATTACGGGGCTTTCGCCGTCGGTATGCAGAGCTGTGTTTATGTTTTCGGTATTTGCCCTATCGAAAGTATTCGACCGACCGTCGTCAATATACAACAACATATTCCTATCGGCTTTTGTATTGCTCATTATCAATCCCATGTGGCTGTTCAATGTCGGTTTCCAACTCTCGTACTCGGCATTGCTATCTATCATCTATTTTCAGCCCAAGATAGAGAAGTGGGTTACGTTCGACAATCGACCGCTCCGCTACGTGTGGACGATTACATCTCTATCGATAGCGGCACAGATAGGAGCTGCTCCGCTTTGCATCTACTATTTCCACCGATTTCCTAACTATTTCTTACTCTCGAATTTCGTAGGAGTACCATTTGCAGGAATTATCATATATATCGATGTGGCTCTATTTGCCTTTTATAAGATACCGTTTATCAACGACATAGTATCTTTTTTGCTGATATGGTGCACGAGAGCGATGAACTTCTTACTCAATACGATAGAACATTTTCCTTTTGCCACCTTGCAGTCGTGGATAAGTCCTTTGCAATTGATATCGATTTATGTATCAATCATTTCCTTAGGATTTTTATCTTATAAAGTCAAATTCAAGTATATAACGGTATTATTAGTCTCTTGTATAGCATTTTTCGGCATAGAAATTTTCAATAAAATATCAAATATTGATTCCAACGAATTAGTAGTATTCAACGACAATAAATGCGACGCTATAAACATTCTGAACAATGGCGACAACAAACTAATCACCAACGACATACAAGCATCCAAACGACTTACCAACAATTTTTGGCTACACGGCAACCGCCCCACTCCGACATATATCGGTTTGGATACTATGTTAGGAATAAACACGTTTGAGTTCAACGGCAAAAGTTTCGTCGTCGTATCATCCGATAGTATTTATCGCTACAGGGCTAATTATAAGCTTGTTGTCGACTATCTGATAATCACCGGAGGAGTGTACGCGTCACACAATTTATTGCATTATTATTTCCACCCAAGCAATATAATACTCGCTGCAAGTGTAAGCAGAAAAAAACAACGGCTATTCCGACGTATAGCTGAAGAACGCAATATCAGCTGCTATTCGGTAGCTCATCGTGGTGCATTTCGTCTGCCTGCAAAAGGGAATAGTTAATCGCAGTGTGGCAATTACTGCTCCGAAAGTCGAAAGTTCAACTTATAAAGTTATAAGATTATGGAGTATCGACTTTTTATTAACTTTGCAGTTCCAAAAGCATCAGAATTTCTGTAATAATGAGTTTATTAGGCAATATAAAAGCAGATCTCGACCGAAAGAGAGAAAAAGACCTTGTCGATGGCAACGAGAAGCCGTCTGAGAGTTTCTCACTTAAAAGTATCGTCGACGGTAGGATACTTATAAACAAAGGGTTTCGTAAGTTCTTGCCGCTGATAATAATACTTTTCATCTTATCGCTTGTATATATCAACAATCGTTTCAGATACGAGGCTTTGGTAAAAGAGAATAACGAACTAAAAGAGGTAAAACTCGACTTGCAGACGACCGAACTTATCAAAATATGCCAATACAAAAAGGTCTCTTCTCGCTCTGCTGTCGCCCAAAGACTCAGAGAATTGGGAAGCAACCTCGAAGAGCCTCAGACTCCACCGATTGTAATAGAAGATTAGACTTCGTCTCTAACCGACAGTTTTTGTGCGTATTAGCTCCAGCTTCATCTTTTCATTCTGTACGATACGCCCTTCGTCGAGCATTTTACGTACCGTCGCCACAATATCGGCCTCTTTGTAGGGCAGATGTTTCGCTATGTCGTCGATATCGTACTGCTTTTTG
>CAJPPQ010000139.1 GCA_905372605.1 Porphyromonadaceae bacterium | reverse complement strand
GTTTACGAACCGAAAGCTCTCCGCTTCTTCCAAGCACGTTTCGAAAAGCTATAAACATTATTATTATAAAATATTGCCAGAGAGGGGCTGTGGCGTAACTCACGTTGCAGCCCTTTTTTATTTGTGTAAAGAGCTATTTTAAAATAGCTAAGTAGTAATTCGGAGACTGCTAAATAGTTTTCGGGAATATGGCAAAAAAGGGAGTTCCTCGCCTACTGCGAGAAACTCCTCAATCAACAAATATTTAAGAAGAACACTTATTCTTTTATCAATCGCTCTACTCTATTGCCTATACGTACGAGGTATATTCCTTCGGCCAGACTGCTTATATCGAGTACGGCTTTGCCGTCGGCGATACGTGCGGTCAGTAGCTTACGTCCCGAGAGGTCGGCGATAACGATTTCTTCGTCGGTAGCAGGCGACTCGATGGTAACGAAGTCTTTCGACGGATTGGGCGATATAGTGAAGCCTTCGACAACTACGGTAGATATATCTGTGCCGGTGCCACAAGTATAGGTAGTATTATGTATTCTACTGCCGTTTTTGTTGAAAACAATCCAATGCTTATTCGTGGCGATAGTATCGCGGCAACCGTCGACGCCGGGGTTGTTCGACGCAGAGGAGTTCTTTATAAATATCATAGCCATATCCATCGCCGTAC
The DNA here is from genome assembly GCA_905372605.1 of Porphyromonadaceae bacterium. Lineage (GTDB taxonomy): Bacteria > Bacteroidota > Bacteroidia > Bacteroidales > Paludibacteraceae > F0058. The sequence continues at coordinate 2,420 of CAJPPQ010000139.1, read as the reverse complement.
GAGCGGGTAGAGCTTTGAATATGGAGTCGAGTCCGCAGTCTGAGAATCGGCAGCCATCGATAGATATCATTTGCAGAAAGTCGGCACCTCCGATATTGAGACGAGTCAGTTTAGGATTTACCGAGAGATTCAACATCTCGATGTCATTGTTGTACCTTAGGTCGAGGCTACTTATTTCGGTGCTATCGCACGAGAGTGCGAAAAGTTTCGTATTCAGGCTTACGTCGAGGTATCCGATTTTGGTGCTTCCGCATATTAGCGATACCAAATCTCTATTGTTTTCCAAATAGAGGTTGCCGATAGCATTTGCCGAACAGTCGAGAGCAAGTAGTCCGGGGTTGTTGCTTATCGATACATTTGTGAGGTTATTCCCGTTACCGGAGCAGTCGAGGGTGGTAATGTTGCCATACATTGTAATTTCTGTAGCGTCGGTCGGTACTTGTACGGAGATAGCTCTCTTAACAGTATCGATTATAACATATTGTGGTATTTTGCTGCCATAAACAATCTTACTAAGCGACGGAACAGTATCTCCCTTAACTTTAAGATTGATAGTTGAACCCTTTGCTACTGTAAATTTCATATACAGGTCGGCATTGAGCCCATACCCCGAACTGGTAGGACAGCTATAAGCATTCTGGTCGTTCTGTATTGCAGTATTACCGTTAGCGTCCAATACTTTCCATTGTTTGTGTGTGGCTATGGTATCGCGGCAACCGTCGACGCCGGGATTGGTAGCGTTATCGTTTTTGATGAATATCTTAGCGTCGTCCGATACCAGACGGGTCGGTAGAGCGCTGAATACGGAGTCGAGTCCGCAAGCAGATAGAGCATTGCCGTAGGCATCCAACCTTACAAGTTGAGGGTTGCCCTCTACTCTGATAATGCTAAGGTTGCTATTGCCCGAACAGTTGATTTCGGTAATGTTCTGATGGGCTATTGTAGAGATAGCATATATGTTGTCGGCATTGTCGTGGCAGTCGAACTTCGATACTTTGCCGTATATCGATACCAGTTTTGCTTTGGCGAAAAATTCTTTTCTACCCATAGCCGCCGTACCTACGGTCATAATCGTATCTCGCATTCCACTTTTTACTCGTATCTTAGTGTTTGGAGCGGTAGCTGCAAGGTCGAACCATATCTTCTGACCTTTTTTTGCCCCGATAGTGATAATACTATTATGGTCTACTCCACATGTGTAGATGGTATTGACAATAGGAGTGGTTCCTCCTCCTGCCATATTGAGTACCTTCCAATATCGATTGGTAGCGATAGTGTCGCGGCAGCCGTCGGCGTTGAAGTCGGGGGCTCCACCGTTTTTCAGATAGATAGTATCGGGGTCGGCACTCGTACGCATAGGCAACGTGCCGAACAGAGTATCGAGCTGACAGTCGGTAAGATTGGTATTCCACATACGAATTTCTTTGATACTGTTTGCTCCTGCGATATTGAGACTCTTTAACTTGGTGTTGAAGCAAAATAGCTTCAAGAGCAACGGGTGCGAGCTTAGGTCGAGACCTTCTATCCGAGTGTCGTTGCACACGAGCATTTTCAGAGAAGTACAGGCAGATACGTTGAGTGTGGTGATGTGATTCTTCCTGCAGTGTAGCTCTTCGAGGGCTGTGTTGTGCGTAACGTCGAGACTTGTTAGGTTATTTTCGCCGCAATCGAGCTTCACCAGAGCTGTGTTTTGGCTCAGGTCGAGACTTATGATGCTATTTTGGTTGCATATCAGCTCTAAGAGTCCGCTGTTTTTGCTTACATCCAGAGATGTAACGTTAGTATTGTTGCTCTCGCAACTGAATCCCGTAAGGTCGCCGTATATCACCATTGTATCGGCTCCTACCCGGTAGTTGTGAAACCCTATCCAATTGTTACCCACCGTAATGTTGGTATCTAACGTACCACTTTTGATTTTCACTGTCGTATTAGGAGCAGAGGCTATCATATTGAGACTTATCGTCTGTCCTGCAACGACTCCGAGTTTGATAGACTTCGACATGTCTTGTGCCATAATGTCGGCACCGGCTACAAGCCCCACAAACAGAGCTAATAGACAACATAAAAATTTCTTCATAAATAAATTTGGTTTAAAAAATTAATACATAAGCAGAGCAAGACACTCCCTACCTAATGAAACACTATTTTTTATTTGTCTTGTGGGTGCAAAGATAGTTATTTTTTTTCAATAGTAATAAAAACATTCACTTCTTTGCATTTTGTCGTGAAATGTCATAATGTTTTTTCTGAAAGAATAATATCTTTACCGTCCTTGTAGGTTGATTACCACATATTCGCTGCGAGAGCCTATGCGGAACTTACCGCCCCAGATGCCAAGTCCGGACGTGATGTAGAAGTGTGTGCCGTTTGCCGTGTGATAGCCGTACGAGTGCTTAAAAACAGCTTTCACTACCAGACTT
>CAJPPQ010000138.1 GCA_905372605.1 Porphyromonadaceae bacterium | reverse complement strand
TTTCACTGCCTCCTCATATCGGCCTCCACGTCCATCACTTGTTAATAGCAGCTGTGCATCGTATTTTCTGCTTACTTCAGATAACGCATATATTGCCTCCTCGACGCCTTTTCGTTGTGTAATACGCCCTGGAAGCAAAATTAATCTATTTGCGGTAGGTCGCCTGTTAAAATACTTACTAAAGACATCAATATCTCTGTATAGCGACTCCCTAAAAGCTTTCAAGTCAATCCCATGATAGCAAAAAGAGGTTAACTCGCTTTTTGCCCCAAGATGAAGAGCGGAATTATAACTAGCCTTGCTACCGAGAACCATTTTATGATACCTCCCAGACTCTATGATGAATCTAGCTAAGGACAAATCGAGAGGTGAATCGTCATAAAAACCTAATGCTCTTTTTCCAATATCAGGAGCATTCCAGAACGTAAAAAACACTTTTGTATCACCGATAATATCACCAAGAGTGGATAGTAGTAGCATAGGCATGTAGCTATATACATGGACAACGTCATAGTTTTTTCTTAGCTCTTTTGCTATTGCCCGCGCAGGCTTACCGAAGCCTGCTAAACCTGTCATAAAATCTTTGTATTCAGGAATATGTATAATTTTGAAGTCAGGATGACCATTAACCTCACTTAAATATCGATTGTCTTCATCCACGCAGACAGTTACGTTATGACCTCTTTCTGCCATAAATCGCGCTATCAAGCATGTCGCTATACCACTGCCTGCTAAATCAGGATAAAATTGACCGGCTAAAATTAATATTTTCATAAGGATCCATATAACTTTCTAGAGACAGTATTTATTAGCCGGCTATAGTCAGAAGTAGCCCCAGGCTTGTCCCGTTTAAAAACGTGTAAATTCTTACCGAAAATGTAACCTATAGGCGAAAACTCACCGTACGCAACACTGCCAAGCGATGGTGATTTTATATAAACTACACAGCCTCCGCCGTCTTTCTTTATGTCTTCAAGTATATTCAATTGTTGCCTGTTTAATATGTTCCCGTCTTTGAAATTCCACCTACCATTCATGTCACTCTTAATAAGCTTTGGTTCACGCGGAGCATATAACTTCAAATAGTAAACACCTGGGCTGCTGACGCTTTTCACATTATGGTCTTCGCTACTTCCAATCGTCCCAAGCACCTTATTATTTGCGCCTCCTTTAGATAATTTTAATATATAATGAATCAACTCCAGCGGTATCCTATTCGATAAAATAGCATTATAGGTTTGATATAGCGTAGTACCCTGCCACCGCGGATTTATTTCCGTAACATACAGCCTGTATTCATTTTTTCTCGTTTCACCAAGAAATCAACACCAACGATACCAGAATAACCATACTTCTTGTAAAGAATTTCGCCGATACTTTTTGCAATCTCCATATACAAACTATTAACGGCCTTCGGCCAATTAATCCCCCAGTCATTACCAACACTACAATAAGTACCGTTACTACGACAATCTGCGTCAAGCACTTTGTGAGATAGCGGATCTACAAACACCATACATTCTGCACCCCTTGGAACGATACATAGCGATCCATTGGCAGAATAGGCATTTGCAATTTCAGTACTTACTTTTACTCTCATACCTTTAGGCAGAATCTTTTGAACCCTATTAAAATCACTTTGGTTGCTAATTTTATATGTTCCACCACCAGCAGCAGACACCGCCTCCTGAACGAAAAAAGATTCTCCCGCTTCGGCGTTAAATAATTTTTGAATATAATGATAATTCTTATCTAGCGACATGTTCTTTGATTCTGCTAAAATGCGGTAGCCTAATTTTGACTCAATCCCAGAAAGTATATCTTCAAGTAGAGTCTTATTCTCTAGGTCAATATATTTATCAAAATCGTCCACGGGTGATGTTATCGTAAATTTCTCCCACGCACTCCTCTTTTTGATATAATCAGACAGGGGTTTGTTCGGCGAAGACGCCAATATAGCCACCCTAAGGTCATCTCGGATAACCCTATCCACTTCATCGAAAATGCGATCATCTACTACGCTAAATATTCCATCAAAACTCTTTGAGCTAATTTTAGGCGGAGTTAATATTTTAGAGTTTTTAAACTTACGTCCTAGATCATTATGAGTATGCACTACAGTGAAATCGTCTTCACAAACTATACCCAGGTCGATAAGATTATCACAGTGGTCACGCCGCGCAGATACAAGCCACAGTTCGTCATATGCCGAGAATGACTCTCTACACATAGATATAATAGTATCTGTATTCATGAAAATATTATACAATAATAAAGGTATTTATCAAATTTTATAATCACACTCTTAAATTTTCGGACGAAGTGAGCTTTTAACATAACTCTAAAACTGCCGCAAAAAATCCAACTTCCCACTCTCAAAATGCCGTACGTCCTCAATGCTGTAGCGCATCATGACCAGGCGGTCAATACCGCAGCCGAACGCAAAGCCGGTGTACTCATCCGGGTTGATGTTGGCGGCGCGCAATACGTTCGGGTGAATCATGCCGCAGCCCAATAATTCAATCCAACCCTCGCCGGAGCAAACTTTACACAACGGATCTTTACCCTCGCAAAACGGGCAGCTCAAAGCAAATTCAAAGCTTGGCTCAGTAAATGGAAAATAGAATGGATTGACGCGTACGTCAAGTTTTTTACCGTAATATTCCTGTAAAAATGCCTGCAGCGTGGCGATCAAATTACCGACAGTGACGCCCTTGCCAACATAGACGCCCTCAACTTGATAAAACGTATGTTCGTGCCGCGCATCCAGGTCTTCATTGCGGAAAACGCGGTCGGGGACGATAGCAGCAATAGCTTCGCCTCGCTCCAGCTGCGCGCGATACTTTTGCAAGACGCGGTTCTGCATGGTGCTGGTATGTGCCGGCGCGATCAAACGGTCGCCGTTTACGTCCGTCTGTTCGGTCATAAATGTATCGTAATCGTCGCGTGCCGGGTGGCCCTTCGGGAAATTCAAACTTTCGAACATATGGAACTGGTCGTCGATTTCGCGCGACTCCTCGACACAGTAGCCCATGCGGTTAAATATACCGCTAATGCGTTCAATCTCGGCACTTAAAGGGTGTATCGTACCCTGATCGTTTGGCAAGAGCGGCGGAATATCAGTATTAACATCCATCGG
>CAJPPQ010000137.1 GCA_905372605.1 Porphyromonadaceae bacterium | reverse complement strand
CCTTTTGCGACGACAAAGGTAATAACTTTTTCCGAAAACAAAAACAATATCAAATAATTTTTATAGTGAAGTTTTCTAAAAAAACAGCAACCTATACTGATTATTAGTAGATTATTTTTTCATAGAGTAAGTAGAGTTGACAAAAAACACAAATCGTATATACACAACAATTGCAATACTGTGAAAATCGCAGAAGCTACGGAGTCTCTTTTTTGTAGTGAAGAGGGAGTCTTTGGGAGACCTGCAAACAAATTGAATACGACGATCGTTGAGAAACGATATTTTGTAGAAAAGAATGTCATATCGTTTTTTTATAAAAGAGACATCTCTTCGCCGAACCCAAAACTTTATTTATTTACCCGAATAATCAAATAACGGCAGGCAACAAAAAGCTACTCTCATAGTTTTTTTATTAAGGTTGATTTTTTTTGAACAAAAGATGGTAGGTTATCGTGAAAAGATAGCCTATTTTTAGTAGCGCAAGGAGGCTGTTTAAATCTTTTTTCTTACATTTGTACTCCTATTTGAATAAACTTTTTCGTACAAATACATATAACAACAGTCATTATCATGCGTAAAATACCACCATCGGAACTAATCATCAACAGCGACGGAACAATATTTCATCTCCACATCAAACCATCGCAACTTGCCTACAAGGTAATACTTGTAGGCGACCCATCGCGAGTCGATACCGTAGCCGCACTATTCGACCACATCGAATGCAACGTCCAAAACCGCGAATTTCATACCATTACCGGTACTTTCAAAGGTAGCCGCATCACATGCATATCGCACGGAATAGGCACCGACAATATCGATATCGTCGCCACCGAGCTCGACGCTCTGGCAAACATCGACTTCGAGACCCGAGAAGTAAAGAGTGTTCTACGCCGACTTACCCTCGTACGCATCGGCACTTCGGGAGGTTTGCAGCCCGAATGCCCGATAGGTTCGTACGTCGTGGCACGTCGGTCGGTCGGGTTCGACGGACTTCTCAACTTCTACGAGCCTCACGACGGCGTAATGGACTTAGACTTCGAAGATGCTTTCTGCCGATATGTAGGCTGGAACAAGCGTCTGCCTCGCCCATACTCCGTGCTTGCCGACGAGGAACTCGTCGAACGTCTCGGCTTCGATATGGTCAAGGGTGTTACCATCTCGGCTCCCGGCTTCTACGGGCCGCAGGGCAGATACGTGCGGCTGAAGCCCGTCGACGAAGACCTCAACCGTAAGATTGAGGCTTTCGAGTACGGAGGCGAAAAAATAATGAACTTCGAGATGGAGAGTTCCGCCCTTGCGGGGCTAGGTAAAATGCTCGGACACAGAGCCGTTACGATATGCCTTATCATAGCAGGCAGAGTATCGAAAGAGATGAATACCGACTACAAAGGCTCTATGGAGGGGCTTGTAGCGACTGTCCTCGATAGGCTGGTGAAATAAATGCACCGACTCGACGGCTATAATTACAAATTATTAATTACCTTTGCAATCCGAAATTTACCGACCTTGTAGGTCGGTATTTTGGAAATACCGCCCCCGTAGTTTAATGGATAGAATGAGAGATTCCGGTTCTTTTGGTTGCAGTTCGATTCTGCACGGGGGTACAAAAAACATGATAAAACAACACATTTCTTTACAAAAACCAATCTGTAATCATTATGAGTAAAATAAAAAAGATTCATGCAAGAGAGATACTCGACTCTCGCGGAAATCCTACCGTTGAGGTAGATGTTACGTTAGAATCGGGTGTGGTAGGACGTGCCTCCGTACCGTCGGGAGCATCGACCGGTGAAAATGAAGCTGTCGAGCTTAGAGATGGTGACAAGAAACGCTATTACGGCAAAGGAGTTACCAAAGCAGTCGACAATGTCAACGATATAATCGCAAGCGAATTGATCGGTGATTGTGCCTTGTGCCAACGCGAAATAGACCTCCGTCTCATAGAACTCGACGGCACCAAGACGAAATCCAAGCTCGGAGCCAATGCCATCTTAGGAGTATCGTTGGCTGTAGCAAAGGCTGCAGCAGCATATCTCAATGTGCCATTGTACCGCTACATAGGAGGAGTCAATACGTTCGTACTGCCTGTGCCTATGATGAATATTATCAACGGAGGCTCGCACTCCGACGCTCCGATAGCTTTCCAAGAGTTTATGATTCGTCCTATAGGAGCTAAATCGTTCTCCGAAGCCTTGCGATATGGCTCTGAGGTATTCCATTCGCTCAAAAAGGTGCTACACGACAGAGGTCTTAGCACTGCCGTAGGCGACGAAGGAGGTTTCGCTCCCTCACTGAGAGGTACCGAAGACGCATTGAGATGTATAATACTTGCTATCGAAAAGGCAGGATATACTCCGGGGAAAGATATTACGATAGCCTTAGACTGTGCCGCATCGGAGTTTTACAAGAATAAGGTATACGATTACTCTAAATTCGAAGGACTTAGAGGAGCCAAACGCGACTCCAAGAGTCAAGTAGCATATCTCGAAAAACTTATAAAGAAGTATCCTATCGATAGTATCGAAGACGGTATGGCAGAAAACGATTGGGAAGGTTGGAAGCTACTGACCAATAAGTTGGGCAGAAAAAAGATACAGCTCGTCGGCGACGACCTCTTTGTAACCAACGTAAACTACCTCAAAAAGGGAATCGAGAAAGGGTGTGCCAATTCTATTCTGATAAAAGTAAACCAGATAGGTACGCTTACCGAGACACTCGACGCTATCGAAATGGCTCATCGTGCAGGATATACGACTGTAACGTCGCACCGTAGCGGAGAGACCGAAGATGCAACGATAGCAGATATTGCCGTTGCTACCAATTCGGGACAGATAAAGACGGGGTCGCTCAGCCGTTCGGACCGTATGGCTAAGTACAACCAACTCCTTCGTATCGAAGAAGAGCTCGGCAAACTCGCTGTATACGGATACGGTAAATAATATAGTCGTTCAGACGATATATACCGATTGCCTTATACGAGGCTTTCGGTTTTTTTGTTTTTCGATGAATATACTATTGTAGTTTTTTATTACCTTTGCGAGCTAAAAATCAATATAAATCGCATTTTTAATATAGAAAAGATATGAGTTTTACGGATGTAATATCAAAAATTTTCGGCAACAAAGCTCAGAGAGATATGAGCGAAGTGCAGCCGA
>CAJPPQ010000136.1 GCA_905372605.1 Porphyromonadaceae bacterium | reverse complement strand
CGTAATAAGAATAAATAAAGGCGAAACATACGTTTCGCCTTTATCGCAATTAGTAATTTGTAATTCTTAACCGAAGCGTTAGCGTTTTACCATCTTGGCAACCGTACCATCGGCTTTCACCGTATAGACACCTGCAGGCAGGTTGGCTACATCGATGCGGTCGGTATCGGTGGCGTGGGCTACTTCCGTACCATATACATTATATATATGTATGGTGTGAGCTGTTGCCGAGAGGTAAAGAACGTCTACCACAGGGTTCGGGTAGAATGTAAGAGCCTGCTCGGTTATAGCTTCGGCTATGCCGGTGCTGTTACAGTTGTAGTTGCCTGTAGTAGTGATGTCTGCCACTTTATTGTCGTTTTTATACATTACTACTCGCCAATTCTTATCGGTGGCGTTATTAGCATTGGTGGCGTTGACATTATTCTGCTCCGTAGCCGGCGAAGTTTCGTGCAAAGACAATATGTATCCTTTTCGTGTTTGACCTGTCCTATCGGGTATATGGCAATAGATAGCATCCAAAGTAGCGGTAGAGAACTTATTTCCCCATATGCCCAAAATCATCAATTTCGTATTTTTCGATATGTCGATGTTTGTGAGCTTATTGCCGGTACACCATAATTGAACTAATGCCGTATTTTTCGATATATCAAGGTTTGTGAGTCGATTATCGGAACAATCTAAGGCAGCCAATGTCGCATTCTTCGATACGTCGAGGCTAGTGAGTCGGTTGTCGGAACAATCTAAGGCATTCAATGCCGTATTCTTCGATACGTCGAGGTTTGTGAGCTGGTTTTTATTGCAACTCATCGACTTTAACGCCGTAGTATTCGACAAATCGAGAGTAGTGAGTTTATTGCCATAACAACGTATTTCCGTCAAATTTACACATCCGTTTACATTAAGGCTTGTAAGCTCATTGTCGTAACAACGCAAATCCTCCAACTTTGTGCAACTGCTTACGTCGAGGCTGCTTAGCTTACCGTTGAAACACCACAACATCATCAACTCCGTATTCTTCGATACATCGAGAGAGGTAAGACGTTGGTTGCCGCTACAACCCAACAGAGTCAATGCCGTATCTTTCGACAAGTCGAGGGTGCTGAGCTGATTGTACTGGCAGTCCAACAGAGTCAGTTTCGTATTCTTCGATACGTCGAGAGTACGTATGGAGTCTCTAAAAGTAACTAACGAAGCGAGTTCAGTATTGTGGCTTGGGTCGAGAGCAGTAACATTAGCTCCGTTTTCGCCGCAATCGAAAGACGTTATTTTTCCGTATACGGTCATTACGCTATCGCCGGCGATGAATCCGGTAGCAATGCCCAATCCTTCGGGTCCGACGGGAATGTTCTTCGTAATACTACCGCTTATTACCTTTACTCCCGTGCCGAGAGTATCTGCTGCGAAGTTGAGTTTTATAACCGAGTCTTTCACTACGGTAAGCTTGATATAGCGAGTCATATCCGTAGGATAACATTCGTGTGTACCCGTAGTAGCAGGTATATCGGTCTTACCGTCGAAGTACTGCACTTTCCAGTTCTTGTCGGTAGCGTTCTTCTTGGTAGTGGCAAGGACTGTAGCGCCGTTCGGGTCGGAAGCGTCTTTTAAAGTAAATATTAACGCACTATCCGTTACCAGCCTATCGGGCAGCTTGCAGTAGATATTTTCGATAGTCGGAGTAGTGAACGGATTGCCATGGCAATCGAGCCACTTCAAGTTCGTACAGCTGCTTATATCGATATCGGTAAGATTACTCGAGTTGCAATCCAGATTGGTCAACTCTTCGCAGCCGCTTACATCGAGTTTGGTGAGCTGATTCTCCGAGCAAATTAAATGCGTCAGGTTAGCATTGTGGCTTGCATCGACGGCAGTAATCTTCGCTCCGTTTTTGCCGCAAGCTAATCTCGCTACATTGCCGTAGACTTTCATAATAGTATCACCCGCTTTGTAGGTAGTAGCACCGTGCCAAGCCGTATCGATAAAGATAGTAGTGTCGAGGCTACCACTCTTTATTTTTACGGACGTGCCGGCTACAGATGCCCAGAAGTCGAGTTTTATAGCCGAGTCTTTCACTACGTTGAGCTTTACGTAGCGGTTCATATTCGTCTGTGGCGTAACACCTCCCGTACCGGCAGCGTCGTATATCGTTACGTCGTCGATATTTACACGGAAGAAGTTGGTGCAGTTGTAATGGCGGAAAGCCACATACTTCGTACCTGCAGGCAGGTTTACAACGTATTTCCTCCACGTGCCCGGAGCTCTCTGTATCTGCATCAAAGAAGGAGGAGTGGCTGCGGGAGTATCTTCGAAGATTACAGTGAAATCGCTCGCAGCCGTACCTGTACTCGAAGCACATACTGCAAAGTGGTCGCCCAGAGCGTTGTCAGAGGTTGCGTCCTGAACGTTGGCATAGAACTCCACACACCGAGCACCTTCTACCTTCGGAGTGATAAGGTAATTGTCGGGAGTAAGAGCTCTACCTGCCGACCACGAGGCAGATGTAGCACAATTGCCACCGCCAAATCCGGAATTTCCTCCGAAGATATACCAGTTGTTGCCGTCGTTGTCGGCGTCGATTTTAGTCCAACCCGTAGGCAGGTTGAAGGAGAGAATTCCTTCTTGGTCGAGCACTACGGTGTCGAAAGTCTCGTGTAGTAACACATTCTGTGCCATCGTGGTGGCACTCGCGAGAAGCCCTACTGCGAGGGCGAAAAATAAAACTACTTTTTTCATAAAACTTAAAATATTAAATGATGAATAAATGATTGTATTTTGATATTGAAAATATCCTTCTTGTAAATATTTGTACTGAAACCGCCGAGCGACTGCTTGTATAAGCCTCTCCTCGAGTATTTATAGAATGTTTCATCGTTTGAGCCATCGTGTCGGTTTATAATAAATGTTCGGCTACAAAGATAGTACTTTTTTTATAAAAAACAAAAAATAAATTTTAGATATTGGGGGCTGGGTGGGCAGGTCAATTACAAAAAATTATTCCTACATTCTTTCATTTTTAATTCTTAACTTTATTCGTCCCAGCCCCCCAATAAATGTTTACTTGTTCAAGAAAGGGTAACGATAGTCGACGGGTGGCGTAAGTGTCTCTTTGATAGTACGAGGCGATACCCAACGGATGAGGTTGAGGTACGAGCCTGCCTTGTCGTTAGTGCCCGAAGCCCTTGCTCCACCAAACGGCTGCTGA
>CAJPPQ010000135.1 GCA_905372605.1 Porphyromonadaceae bacterium | reverse complement strand
AAGAAAGGCGATGTGATAGGTTTCTTCGAAAAAAAGTAAACAAGTAAATTCAGCTAATAATTACAGAGACTGTCGTACCGCAAAGTATGGCAGTCTCTTATTTTCATTAACTTTGCATTGTCGGATATATCCGATATCTGATACACAATGGCTAAACATAATAAGTTAGGGCAACGAGGCGAGGAGATCGCTAAAAAATATCTCGAAGACAAGGGCTACACCATACTCGAGACAAACTGGCGATACGGGCATTGGGAGATAGATATAATAGCCAAACGTTACGATTTTTTATCGATAGTAGAGGTAAAAACTCGTTCGACGAACTACTTCGGCTACCCCGAAAGTTTTGTCGGTAGAAAAAAGATGCAAAATCTCATCAATGCCACCGACGAATATATGCGTCAAAAAGGTATGACCACTCTCGGTGTTCGTTTCGAAATCGTGGCTATCACCGTATCCGACAACGGATTTGAAGTAGAGCACATAGAAGAGGCTTTCAGTCCTACCGATACACTCGACCTATCGTCTTCGTACGATAGTTATTGAGACTCCACCTTTTTTACATCGATTACCTCTACGCCTATCTCATCTGCCAGACGCTTCTGCAGCGTATCGCTATTCAATACGGTACCGTCGGGCGAAGTCGGATTGACGGTAAGGGCTATAAGATTGGTTTTCTGCAATACCTCTACTCGCCCGCCAAGTCGTGCGAAGAGATGAAATTTATCGTCCGACACGAATATGGTCGAAAAGTCTTTTACTACTATCGACATCCCTTTGGCTATATTGTTTTCTATCAAAAAGTCTATCAGTTTATTCGACAATATGCCGAAAACAAAAATATTTCTATGTATCGCTATCTTTTCGAGACTCTCTTTTGAAATACTCGAAATGGTAAGGGCTGAGCTTCCTCCCAAGTCGTACAATTCATTATCTATAAGGCAATAAACGCCTTTTTTTTCGTTGTCGGTATTTAGTGGTAAGTTGTTGTGGCTGTAATGTATATTTTCGGTATCGTATATCGGTAGGTTTATAAGCGAACATACGAATTTGGTTTTCCTCACCAGAGTCTCTATATTAGACGAATACGCGGCTCCCGTAGCCAATATCATCGATTCGGTAATAGCCGGCGACGCCAGACTCAATCTCGACAAAGCTCCGTCTACAATAGTGATATCGGTACCGAAACGGCGGTTGTTTTCGATAGTCTTTTTCAGTGTGTGAGTATCGGCAGCTCCCGAGAGCAACATCCTCCCATTGCCCAGAGCTTTGGCTGTAACCAATCTGCCGAGAATAGTGTATTCGTCTGAAATATCGAGAATTTCTGCCGAGAAACGCTTTTTTAGAAAATATTGTTCGGCGGTATTGAATATCATACCTCTATATATCCTTATCTCTGGTTTCGACGTCCGCGTAACGGCATCGACCGTCTCGCCGTCGATACCGATAGACGTTACTGCGATAGTCTTACCGCAATCTTTCACCCGACGGATGATAAAATTGAGGGTTTCGGTCTTGCCCGTATTCTTCTCAAGACCTACAATAGATATGCTACGATACAGTAATATCTTATTTATCAAATCCATAATCAATTATTTCGTCTCTATGCTACCACCATCTTCTTTGAGTGCCATATCCAAAATATTTTTGGGAATTTGTTTCGACGCGGTAGCTCCGAGATTTTTGAGCACTTCGGCTTGTCCTACTATCGTCCCTGCGTTGTACGAGCCATTGGCATTGTGCTTTACGAGCTGGTGCATTGCATCTTGGTAGGTGCTCTTTGCCGTATCGAGACTTCTGCCTACTTTCACCATATTATCAATAAAACCTACAAACTTATCGTATAGCTGTCCGCCCTGTTTGGCTATTTCGAGAGCGTATTTGCGTTGATTTTCTTGAGTCCAGATGAAAGATACCGTGCGTAGACTTGCCAGAAGTGTTGTAGTCGATACAAGTATAATATTCTTTTTAAAAGCATAGTCGAAGAGAGTGTTATCGTGCTGTAATGCCGAGAAAAGGGCAGATTCGAAAGCAAAATACATAAACACAAAGTCCGGAGTATTAGTGAGTTGGTGGTAGTTCTTACGGCTAAGCAAGTCTATATGCTTCTTTATGTCTTTGATGTGTTCGTTGAGGTACAACAGTCTGTCTTCGTCCGAATCGGCATTGAACGAGCGTTCGTAGTTTACCAGCGATACTTTGCTGTCTATGATATAATGTTTATCTTGCGGAAGATTAATGACATAGTCGGGTATAAGCTTATTTCCCTCATCGTCGGAGAAATATTCTTGCCGTACGTAATGGAGGTTTCTCTCCAGCCCCGACTTTTCGAGTATCTGCTCCAACTGCATTTCGCCCCAATTGCCTTGCAGCTTTTTATCGCCTTTCAGAGCATTTGTTAGCTTTTGTGCGTCGTCGCTCATCTGTCGGTTGATATTGATTATATGCTCCAACTCCTTTTTTAGAGCCGTTTTCTCACGAGTCTCATTGTTATAAGTTTCGTCTATTTTCTTTTCGAACTTATTGATATTCTCTTTCAACGGATTAAGTATACTTTGCAGCTTTTCTTCGTTGAGTTGCGAGAATTTACGCGTCTTTTCTTCGAATATTTCGTTGGCAAGAATCTTAAACTCTTTATTGAGTTCATCTCTTAGATTCGATATTTCCTCTTTCTGAGCCGAGAGTTTGGCTTCGTTGTTGGCATTGTCGCTCTTGAGACGCTCGCACTCTATCGATAAATTGGTTATCTGCTGTGTCTTAGAGTTCAATTTCTCTTTTAGCAAAGCGTTGTCTGCCCTGAGCGCGACATTGTCCGTACTTAGCGAGGCAATGTTTTTGTTCAAGAAAAAATAGACGATAAGCGCGACAATAGCTCCCAAAGCAAAACCGATAATAAGGTATAAAACAGGCATAAGACAAAGCGTTATAAATAATATTATTAGATTTATATGAGCTACAAAATTATAACAATTCGGGCACTATTGCAAGGATAAAAAAACGAGAGATTTATCCATATCGGGTAATCTCTCGCAATCAGTCGTTTGATAGTCAATAGCGATATTACTGTTTTTTCGTTTCGTTACAGATTCAAATATCCTTTCAGAGCCATTACATACTCTTCGAATGCTTGTAACCCTTTGGGTGTCAGATGCAACTCGGTGTTAGGATAGTTGTCTTTGAACGACTTCTGTACCGTAATGTACCCTGC
>CAJPPQ010000134.1 GCA_905372605.1 Porphyromonadaceae bacterium | reverse complement strand
ATCGTATAAAATCGTTTATTTATTAATTAATTTCAATGATATATGAATAAGAAAGTTGTATTAGCTACACTCTTAATGATGTTTGTAGTAATCGGTTGTAAGATACCGAAAGAATTTTTGTCTAATTTGACAGCCACTCCAAATCCTCTGGAACTGAAAGGAGGAAAGATTGAATGTAAAGTTGAAGGAACTTTTCCCGAAAAGTATTTTGTAAAAAACATGGTACTCGAAGTGGTACCCGTGTTGAAATCTACTAAGACAGGAGCTGTGCTCAGAGGCGAACCTCGTATCTATCAGGGTGAAAAAATCGAAGGTAACAACTCGGTGATAAGGTATAAAAACGGAGGTAAATACGAACATAAAATTTCGTTTAATTACGATCCGAAATTCGACCAATGTGAACTCTACTTGGAAGCAACTGCTAAGGTAAAGAAAAAGACCGTAAAATTCGAACCCGTAAAAGTAGCCGAAGGTCTTATCGTTACATCAAACTTGGTGTATTCGAATCCTTCGGAACTCGGTGGCTCAAAATTCATATCGGGAAACCTACAGAAAGCTATAGAAGAGAAAGAAAATGCCGAAATTAAATTCCTTATACAGCAGGCTAATATTCGTCCTTCGGAAACAAAAAGCATTATAGAGCTTACTAACAAGATTAAGAATATTAAACCCGAAGATAACATAGTACTTAAAGGCATAGAAATTTCGTCTTATGCGTCTCCCGACGGAGGTGTAGAGCTCAATGAAAAGCTGGCTAAAGCTCGCGAAAACTCTACTAAGAATTATATCAATTCGCAAATGAAGAAATTGAAAAAACAAGTAGAAGTATCGGCTACATTTACAGCACAAGACTGGGAAGGTTTCAAAGAATTGATGGAAAAATCAGATATTCAAGACAAGAATCTTATCATAAGTGTATTGTCGATGTATTCAGACCCCGAACAACGAGAAAAAGAAATAAAAAATCTTTCGGCAGCATTTACTGAAATAAAAGAAAAAGTACTGCCTCAGCTTCGTCGTTCGCAAATAGTATTTACTAAAGAAACAGTAGGTAAATCCGACGAACAGATAGCTAAGCTTCTAAACGAAAACCCATCGAAATTGTCGATTGAAGAAATGTTGTATGCTGCTAATCTCAATAGCGACCTCAACTATAAGAGAGACGTATTTATGAAGATAGTAAGCCAATATCCCGAAGATATAAGAGGTTACAATAATCTTGGCGTAGTAGAGTATAAGCTTGGTAATATGGCAGAAGCAAACAGAAACTTTACCAAAGCACTCGAAATAAATAAAAACGACGCTGTAGCAAATTTCAATAAAGCATCTATCCTCATAGCACAAGGCAATATAAACGAAGCTAAGACTTACCTTGGATATGCTGCCGGTGTAGGCGAAGACTTGAACTATGCAAATGCTGCTATTGCTATCGCAGAAGGCAACTATTCGAAGGCTGTATCTCTGTACGGAAAATCGAATACAAACAATGCTGCTTTGGCAAGAATATTGAACAAAGATTACAGCGGAGCAAAGAATATTTTGGAAAATATACAGACTCCCGACGCAAAGACATATTATCTGAAATCTATCGTAGCTGCTCGTACAAACAATGTAAATGATTTGGTAAAATCGGTAACAATGGCTATCAATGCAGATAATTCTTATAAGGAAAAATTCTTGAACGATATGGAATTTAGATCGTTCCTTACTAATGATGCGTTTGCATCTTTACTGAAGTAAGTTTTCTTTATATTTGATATATGTAAGTTGTCCCGACTTGGTTGGGGCAACTTTTTTATTGTACCTTTGCAAAAATATTTAGAGAAGTGGAGATTTTAAATAAAGACAGTATATTAGATACTATCGAAACCGTAGGTACAATCGGTTTTTTCGATGGATTACATCTTGGACACAAATTTCTTATAGGTAAATTATTGAATATATCGAAGAGCGAAGGCAAGAAATCGCTTGTGGTTACTTTCAGAGAAAATCCGAAAAAGTTTTTCAAAAAAGATTACGATATAAGGCAACTGACGACTCTCGACGAGAAGCTCGAAATATTGTCTTCTTATGGTGTTGATTATTGTTTATTACTCGATTTTACCGAGGAGCTATCGAAGAAGACGGCAACCGAATTCTTGATTTTTTTGAAAGATAGCTTTGCTCTGAAAACTCTTTTTGTAGGACACGACCATACGTTCGGTTCCGACAAGATTCGAGATTTCGACGTTGTTTACGATATTTGCCGAAATATGGGAATAGATGCCTTTAAGGTCGATAAGTTGGGTGAAGTAAGTTCGTCGTCGATACGACAGCTTGTGAGCGACGGGCGTTTGGAAGAGGCTAATAGTATGCTCGGCTACAACTATACTATAAGCGGCGAAGTGGTCGAAGGGCAAAAGTTGGGCAGGACTATCGGTTTTCCGACAGCCAATATCGATGTTTCAGACGGCAAACTCGTTCCGCGAAACGGTGTCTATGCCGTAAAAGTGATAGTAGACGGCACTATAAAAGGCGGTATGCTCAATATAGGCAATCGTCCTACTGTGGGTGGAATCGACAAAACGGTAGAGGTAAATATTTTCGATTTTTCGCAAGATATTTACGGAGAATATATCGGAGTAGAGCCACTTAAATTCATACGCGAGGAGACTAAGTTTTCCGATTTGGAGGGGCTCAAACGCCAATTATATGCCGATAAAGAGGCTATTATCGACTTACTGAAATCTTATTAAACCCAAACGAAAGATATTGGCTCGAGGAGAGACTTTTCGTTTCCACTTTGAAAACGAAAAGCTATATACGTTCGCAAAGAAATTCCTTACCGTACATAAATCTATTTATATACGTGGAAACTGAAATTTATGTACGTAGAGAAAAATAAGTTTCCTAGTATTCGCGTAAATTTATCACCGTACATAAATATATTTTTCCTCTCTATAAATAAAAGTTTCTCCGTAGAGAAATATATTTTTCCCCTTTATAATTTTATTACTCACTGTGGAGAAATTTTATTCTTCTCTAATGCTTATTTATCAGCCACTTATAAAGGCTGTTTTTTCTATGGTAAAAATTACTATTTTTTTCGAAGAAAAAGACGGAAAACAACCCGTGCCTTCCGTCTTACGTATATTTGAAAAGAAGAAAATTTCCTCTCTCTAAAAAATAGCTGCAAAATATTTATAATATATGACTATAACCACAATCACACCCGTGCAGGCGGCA
>CAJPPQ010000133.1 GCA_905372605.1 Porphyromonadaceae bacterium | reverse complement strand
AGCTTGTGTAACTTTAGCAAGAAAGAAAATATTCTGATAATTAACTTTGCAATTTTATCTCTTAAATATGGAACGAGTTTTTTAATGGTTCGATTTATTTGGTTAAAGAATCTGCAGTTTCGCTTGCGGGAACTCTTTATTTAGGCTTCTAATTGTCTAAAAAAGAATAACTACTGTGTTAACAGCAAATCTTTAATGTGTTTTCATGTGAATTAGATTGCGATTATATATAACGATATGTTTTAAAGGTCGACAAAAAGTTGTGAGCTTTGAAATGCTTGGTTCAAAGGTATATAAAATATATCAAGTAAAGAAATGCTGTGTTTAGAGATTAATAAAAAATACAGGGTATAGATGGAGTTTGTTAACTGCTCGATATGATATATTCGGTTGTGAATTGTGCGGTTTTAAGGTCGATAGAATGTATTGAGTTTTGGATGGTGCGGTTTATGTTAGTATGGATTATATTGAGATTGTCGGTGCATGGTTTATGGCTCGATTGTGTGTATCGAGCCTTAAATTGGACTATTAAAGAATTGGATGGGATGTTGTGAGTTGCGAAACATGTCGCAGGAGGCTTAATAAGGCTGCGTGTGGCTCAATTGCGTCGGTCGATGATAAAATCCAGGTAGGCTTTTAGAGAATCGCTTATATGGCCTTTTTGCGCGTATTTTTCGATGAATTCCATGGCTCGCTTGTGATATAGATACATTTGATTGCGTGCATACTCTATGCCGCCTTTTTCTTTGGTGAATGTTATTAGCTGATCTATTTCTTTTGCGGATACGGTGTTATTTTTTACTTTACCGGCTATGTTATTCATCAGTTCGTTTTGCTCGCTTTTGAGGGCAAATATGGCCGGCAGTGTTAGTTTTCCTTCCAGCATGTCGTTGCCTGCAGGTTTACCGGTTTCGCTTTCGGAGTCGTAGTAATCGAAGATGTCGTCGCGAATCTGGAACATTATTCCGAGGTTATGTCCGAATTTTCGTGCTGCTTCAACTATTTCGGAGTTCGCTCCTGCCGATTCGGCTCCTATTTCGGCGCAGGCAGCGAAGAGTGCTGCTGTTTTGCGGTTGATTATTTCGTAGTATGTGCTTTCTTCGATGTTTCGGTTACTGATATTTGTTAGTTGAAGTATCTCTCCATCGCTTAGTGTTCGCCCGAGTTGTGCCAGCATTCTAACGATTGTGTCGCTCTTTGTGTAGCTTACGTAAAGTAATGCTGTAGATAGGATGAAGTCGCCTACAAGAACGGCAGCTTTATTATCGTATGCTGCGTTCACGCTAGCTTGTCCCCTCCTCTCTCCGCTTTCATCTACTACATCGTCGTGTACAAGCGATGCTGTGTGCAGCAGTTCGAGGCCTACGGCAGCGTTTTGAGTTGTTAGTGTTACTTTTCCGAAGTTTTTAGCAATTAGCAGAATCAAAATTGGTCGCATTCGTTTTCCTCCTCTATTTTTTATATGATTCAAAGCTTGTTGAAGGAGTCCGTTATTGTGGCTTAGCGATTCTTCGAATATTTCGATGAAACGACAAAGTTCTGATTCTATTGGTTTGCGAATTAGAGAAAGACTATCCATTGGGAGTTAATTTTGAGCCAAAATTAATTATAATCCATGAGAGTGAGCTTGTTTTTAGTAATTTTACGCCTAAATTCAATCTATCCATTATGTCGAAACTCTTTTTAATAGACGCTTATGCGCTTATTTATCGTTCTTACTACGCTTTTATTAAAAACCCTCGTATTAATTCGAAAGGCGATAATACTTCGGCTGTATTAGGTTTTTGCAATACTCTTCACGAAGTTTTGACGAAGGAAAAACCTACGCATATTGCGGTTGCGTTCGATTATGGTAAAACATTTCGTCACGAACGCTTTCCAGACTATAAAGCACAACGCGAAGAAACTCCGGAAGATATAAAACGTTCGGTTCCTATTATTAAAGAAATTCTAGAAGCAATGCATGTGCCTGTGCTTCAGGTAGATGGTTTTGAGGCCGATGATGTGATAGGAACGCTTGCCGTGAAATTTTCGAGCGAAGGAATTGCAACTTATATGCTTACGCCAGATAAGGATTACGGTCAGCTGGTGCGTGAGAATGTGTATATGTTTCGTCCACGTCATGGCGGTGGGTATGAAACGCTCGATGAATCGGCGATTGAAAAGAAATACGGAATTGAGAGTACAACACAGGTTATCGACTTACTTGCACTGATGGGCGATAGTGCCGACAATTTTCCGGGCTGTCCCGGCGTTGGTGAGAAAACGGCCGTGAAACTTATAGCTCAGTTCGGCTCGATTGAGAATATGCTACAAAATACCGAGCAACTAGCTGGGAAGTTGAGAGAAAAAGTTGAAAACGCAAAAAGCGACATTGAGCTGTCTAAGTTTCTTGCAACTATTCGTACCGACGTGCCAATCGATGTGAAGCTCGATGAAATGAAAATAACCGAACCCGATGCCGAGAAGCTCAAGAAAATTTTTATCGAACTGGAATTTCGTACAATGTACAATAAATTCGTTGGCAGGAACCTCTCAAATCTCGCTCAGCAAAAGGGATGAACTTAATCTCTTTGCAGAATATACCGGGAATGAGCCGGATGAACAAAAAGAAAAGCATTACGACACAATTAAAACTACGTCACATAATTATAAACTCGTTGATAGTGAGGAAGAAGCTCGTGCTCTTTTTGACTTTTTAATTACAAAGCGTTCTATTAGTCTAGACACTGAAACAACTTCTCTCTCTGCAATCGATGCAGAGTTGGTAGGTTTGAGCTTTGCTTGTGAAGAAGGTGAGGCTTTCTACGTTTCTATTCCGCCTGAACGTAACGAGGCCGAAAAACGCGTAAAAATTTTCAAGCCTCTCTACGAGAATGAAGAGATTGAAAAAATTGGGCAAAACATAAAATACGATTATGAGGTGTTGCGCAATTATGGAATAACCATCCGTGGCGAGTTCTTTGATACAATGATTGCACACTACGTTATCCAACCCGAGTTGAGGCATAATATGGATTATCTGGCCGAAACGTTGCTCGGTTACAAAACAATACACATCGACGAGCTCATAGGACCTAAAGGTAAGAATCAAAAAAATATGCGCAGCCTCTCCCCTACCGATGTTTGCGATTATGCTTGCGAAGATGCCGACATAACGCTGCGTTTGAAGAACGTGCTAAAAGATAAATTAAAGAAATCTGGAGCTGACGAGTTGTTCAGAAAAATC
>CAJPPQ010000132.1 GCA_905372605.1 Porphyromonadaceae bacterium | reverse complement strand
ACACTCAGAATGTTACCAATATGGGCAATATGTTCAATGGAGCAACCTCATTCAATCAACCCTTAAACTTTAATACGGCGAATGTTTCCTATATGAGCGGTATGTTCAATGGAGCAACCTCATTCAACCAGCCTATAGGCAATTGGAACACTCAGAATGTTACCAATATGGGCAATATGTTCAATGGAGCAACCTCGTTCAATCAACCTATAGGCAATTGGAACACTCAGAATGTTACCAATATGGGGTATATATTTTTCCGAGCAACCTCATTCAATCAACCTATAAGTAATTGGAATACTGAGAAAGTTACAAATATGGAGAGGATGTTTACGGAAGCAACTTCATTTGATCAACCGCTAAGTTTCAGTATAAAGAGTGTTACAACTCTATATGATATAATAAGCCTCTGTGGTATTAGTTGCCAAAATACTTCCACAACACTAAATAATTTTGCTACTCAGGCAGTAGCATTTTCTAAAAAATATTTAACTTTTAACCTTACTAATAAAACATACAATGAAACAGGGAGGGCAGCTCTAGAGATACTTAATAGTCCACCTTTTTATTGGGGTATAAATACTGGGAGGTTTGCAATAGGATGTGCTCCCGCTACCAACTACTACGTCTCGGAGTGGGATTTGTCGAAACAGGTGTGGCCTGCTCGCTCCGATGCTACTACTACGCTCGTAACAAACTTAGTAGGAGGAGAGTTTACCGTATATTGGGAAAACTTGATACCGCCTCAAGATGCCGGAGTTATTACCGTAGCCACAGGTACACCGACAAATCCTTTCAAACTTACAGGTCTTAAGCCAGGAGGTAAGTACCGTATCGTAGCCTACTCACTCAATCCCGCAGGACTTACCGGCTTATGTGCCGAAAAAGCCGATAATCAAAGGCTTATCAAGGTAACCCAGTGGGGTACTACCCAATGGACTTCGCTGACAAAAGCTTTCATAGCTTGTGGCAATATGGACATAACGGCTACCGATAAGCCCGACCTCTCGGCAGTAACCGATTTGTCGATGATGTTTCAGTCTTGCGGAAACCTTGTTTATAATACCTCTATAAACGATTGGGATGTCTCGCATATTACTAATATGAGTAATATGTTTGCTACCGCAACCGAATTCAATCAACCGCTTAATAATTGGGATGTATCGCATGTTACCAATATGAGCCAGATGTTTGCCGAAGCTTTAAAATTCAATCAACCGCTTAACAATTGGGTTGTATCGTCTGTTACAAATATGTCGGGTACATTTGTGGCAGCAATGAAATTCAACCAAAACATAAATAGTTGGAATGTGTCGAATGTAACCGATATGAGCAATATGTTCGGTACTGCAAGAGACTTCAATCAGCCGTTAAACAATTGGGTTACTTCAAAAGTTACCGATATGAGCGGTATTTTTAGCATGGCAGAGGCGTTTAACCAAGATATAAATAGCTGGGACGTGTCGAAAGTTACTAATATGGAGAGTATGTTAAACGGAGCAAAAGTATTCAACAAACCGCTTAATAACTGGGATGTATCGTCTGTAACTAAAATGACCAGTATGTTTAGCGGAGCGGAGGCGTTCAACCAAGATATTACGGGCTGGAACGTATCGGCGGTAACCAATATGCAGAGTATGTTTGAGCGAGCATTGGTATTCAATCAAGATATCAAAGGTTGGAATACCCGTAACGTTACCGATATGCGAAGTATGTTCAAGCAGGCAGCCGCTTTCGACCGCAACCTCGGTTCGCTTCGTATCGATGCCCTTACTAACGGTACGGAGATGTTTGCCTCTTCGGGTATGAGCTGCGATAACTACTCCAAGACCCTCAAGGGCTGGGCAGAGAGCAGCAATACACCATCGAATGTAAACTTCATCACCCAGACGGGTATCGCCTACGGACGCCACGGTAAGCAATACCGCCATAAACTTACGTCGCTGAAGAACTGGACTATCTCGGGCGACAACTTCGACCTCGCATGCAGTATCGGTTTTATCACTCCCGATGTCTTTGTTACCGAGTGGGATATGTCTAAGCCTGCAAAAGACACCCGCCCCGACGCAGCAACTACCCTTTTTACCAACTTCCTTGGAACTAACTTCGTAGTAGAGTATATCAACTTGGCAGACCCTACGGATAAAGGCATAGTAACCAACGCCAACGGTACGGCCGGTTCACGGTTTAAACTTACAGGTCTTAGTGCAAATGCCAAATACCGCCTTATAGCTTACGCCAACCCTGGTGTACCGGGAAGTATCTTTAAGGGACTAGATGCGTTCGGTAGCGACGCCAAAAGGCTCTCGAAAGTAACTCAGTGGGGTACCAACGAGTGGAAATCGCTGGGATCAGCATTTTACAATTGCGAAAATATGGACGTAACGGCTACCGACCGTCCTACACTTACGGGAGGAATAAGTCTTGCTTCTATGTTCAGAGGTTGCACATCGCTTGTATACAATCCATCTATAAACAATTGGATGACTGCAGACGTTACCAGTATGGGCAGCATGTTCACAGGCGCTACCTCGTTCAACCAGCCGATAGGAGGTTGGAATACGGGAAGTGTCGCTGATATGACTAGTATGTTTCTTAATGCCACCTCTTTCAATCAACCGATAGGTAACTGGAATACTGGTAATGTTACAGATATGTCTTATATGTTTGACGGAGCTACCTCTTTCAACCAACCGATAAACTGGAACGTACAGAATGTAGTTCACATGAGAGGTTTGTTAAAAGGTGCTACGTCGTTCAACAAACCCTTTGGTACTACTTTTGCCTCCAGTCTGGCAAACACACAAGACATCAGTAGAATGTTCGAAGGAGCTACCTCATTCAACCAACCGATAGTTAGCTGGAATACGGTGAGTGTTAATATTGTGGAAGATATGTTCCACAATGCCACTTCGTTCGACCAGCCTCTCGACGGCTTGAAGTTCGATTCTCATCCGTCTATGGGCAATATGTTGTACAATAGCGGTATTAGCTGCCACAACCTTTCGGTTACTTTCGATGCTTGGGCTACACAGGCTACGGCTCTTAGCTATACGGGTGTAATCTTGAATCTCGATGCAAACAAGTACTACAATGCACAGGGGCAGACAGCTCTCAATACCCTTACAACCGCTCCTCTCAACTGGACTATCAACGGTGCTACCTATGCTCCAAACTGCCTTACTCCTGCCAGCTGGTTTACGACCGTTTGGGATATGTCGAAACCTACCTACCGTACAAACGACAACCCTGCTTCGACGATAGCTTTCACCGGTATCGGCAGCA
>CAJPPQ010000131.1 GCA_905372605.1 Porphyromonadaceae bacterium | reverse complement strand
AGTAGAGCTTATCGATACCGTACTCTCCGACCACGAAAACGAAGCGACTATCACCTCCGTACGACATAAAGTCAATTCGCTGATGAAAGATATGCCTCTGTTTGCTTGGTAATAGATTATTACTATGGATTCCGACCATAGAAAATAAATAAAACCTCAAGATAGAGACTACCCAATTAGTTTGAGCAGTCTCTATCTTTTTTACCGAATATTATAATCGACCGATGATAGAGATAGAGAGGAAATTTTTAGTTAAAAATCTTGATTTCGTCAAATACGGTGTGCCTTGCCGTATAAAGCAGGGATACGTCTGTACCGAAAACGACCGCGTCGTGCGTGTGCGTATAAAAGACAAAAAAGGATATTTGACTCTTAAAACAGCAGCGACGGGCTTCGCTCACCGCGAGTTTGAATACGAGATACCGCTGCCCGACGCCCAATATATGCTCGACAATATGTGCACGAAACCGATAATCGACAAAGTGCGTTTCGAGCTGATACACAAAGGTAAAAAGTGGGAAATAGATGTGTTCAACGCCGAAAACGAAGGACTTGTAATAGCCGAAATAGAACTCCAAAGCAAAGACGAGGTTTTTAAGATACCTCCCTTCATAGACCGCGAAGTAACCGACGACCACAGATATTACAATTCATACATAGCCCTGCATACGTTCAATACTTGGAGCAAGAGATAAAATCGTCGTAAAACCGATGCGAAACCCATTTCCGCAATCTATTTGCATTCATAACACAATAAAAGAGCTACTTTTTTCGTATAGCTACAAGTGTCGAGGTTGGTGGACGAGACGATACTAGATACTCTCACACCAAGTTAAACATTGAGGTAGTAAAATACAAACTCGTTGATAATGAAAAAACACATTATAGTCTTTGCCTTATTATCACTTTTCGCTTATAAAGTCTCGGGACAGAATCTTATTACTGTCGACTCGAAGTTGTTACATTTTGGATTTACACTCGGACTCGACGCGATGGATTTCGGTATATCGCCTTCGCTCGTTGTTACCTCAAAAGGCGTATACGAGGCAGACGTTGCTAAGATTACACCCGGATTTACCGTCGGAGTCATCGGCGATATGCGGCTCGGAGAGTATTTCAATCTGCGTACGGTACCGGCTATGCACTTCGGACAACGCGAACTATCGTTTGTAAACATCTCTGCCAATAAGTCGGTAGAGAGGTTAAACATAAAAAGCAATATCCTTACCGTTCCTCTATATCTTAAATATTCGGCAGTACGAGTATCGAACTATCGTCCGTATCTAATTGCAGGCGGAGGAGTGGCTTTCGACTTCGGACGCGAACGCGAACAACCAGTACTATTGAATACATTAGATTATTTCGTAGACTTCGGAGTAGGGTGGACTATATATTTTCCATATTTCAGGTTGTCGCCGGAGATAAAATTTGCTTTGGGATTTGGTAATATCATCACTCCGCTCGAACAACGTCCGAATGACTTCATCGCCGACGAAAATCTACATTTCACACGCTCTATCGATAAGCTTACTTCGAGATTGCTTACTTTTACTCTCAACTTCGAATAGCTTATCTATTTGTTACATCATAGACGATGACTTGCACTCCGAGGCTCGATGTTTTAAGTAATAAAATCAGACTGCTGCACGCTTTCGAAGAGCTACCGGTAGTATATTGCGGTTTTGCCATCAATGTCGGAGCTCGCGACGAGCACGACGACGAACACGGTATCGCCCATTTCATAGAACACTTGCTATTCAAAGGTACTCGGCGACGAAGCAATCTGCAAATAATAAAACGCCTCGAAGATGTTGGCGGCGAATTAAATGCATATACCACCAAAGAGGAGACATTCGTCTATGCTACCGTGCCTCGCAAGTATGCCGAGAGAGCTATCGAGTTGCTTGCCGATATTGTACTCGACTCTACTTTCCCCCAAGAGGAGTTAGTCAAGGAGCGAGAGGTCGTTTTCGAAGAGATAGAGATGTACAACGACTCTCCTTCGGAGCTGATATTCGATGATTTCGAAGATATCGTCTTCAGTAGTTCGTCGCTTGGACACAATATACTCGGCAGCAAAAAGTCGCTCTCGAAGATAGACTCCGACAGCTGCCACCGATTTGTGCATAGGTGTTACACTGCCGACAATATGTTGTTTTTCATGTTTGGAGGTATACACGAAGACCATTTTCTACGTCTTGCCCACAAGCATATAGGAATAAATGACTTTCGTAGAGGCGTTTCGCAGCGACATACTCCGCCGCCAAGCCAACCTGTAAGCACCGTCTGCCGCAAGAAGACCAACCAAACACATTGCCTGATAGGAAATACCGCAATATCGATGGCAGCAACAGATAGCCTTACACTCACACTACTTAATAATATCTTGGGAGGTTCAAGCCTTACAAGTCGGCTCAACCTCGCTATCAGAGAGCGCAACGGTTGGGTATATGCTATCGATTCGTCGCTCAACTTGTATTCCGATACCGGTGTATGGGCTATATATTTCGGCTGTTCCGAGAGCAATTATCTCAAGTGTACCAAGCTCATATACAACGAACTCGACAAGCTGATATGTAAGCCCCTATCGACTCGCCAACTAAGTCTATCGAAGCAGCAAATATACGGGCAAATACTAATTAATTCGCAGAACAAGGAGTATTATATTTTGTCGGCAGCTAAGATTGCTCTGCACCTTAACGAGGAGGCAAGCCTCGACCGCACATTCGAGCGTATATCGCTTATAGAGCCTGTAGATATACAAAATATGGCTGCGAAGATATTCGATACCAAGAGGCTTTCGACTCTAAAATACGAGCAATACTCAAAGCAATGACTTCTATCCTCAAATATCACTATTTTTAGTGATTGTGGAGGCATTTTCGCGATATTACTTTTGTATCGTAGTTAAAGATTTACTCAAGCTATACTATTTTTCGCTTAGGAGATGGATTTGTTTTGTCATCTTGTTCATTATTCCTTTGTTAGAAATACAGAGTAGTATATGTCTGATAAATTTCACATAGATTTAATTTTTAGTAATTTTTTTGTTGGAAAAAGCTCAAGTCATCCCCGACTTGGGCTTTGTTCTTTTAGCACAGGAGAGTATTTGCGAATATTTTATACTTTATCGAGAATAAATAATATTATTGATGTAGAAAAAACATCGCTATAGTTGTATGGTTTATCGTATCTAATAACGGGATACCATTTATATGGTTTTTTATTCATATCTTTGTACCGATTTTCGAATAATCGTATATGGTCTGCTCGTTGCTGATATATAGATATTTATTAATGCTTTAA
>CAJPPQ010000130.1 GCA_905372605.1 Porphyromonadaceae bacterium | reverse complement strand
ATATTTAGTTGTACCTTTGCCGAAAATAATAAACACAATCTATTCACTAAAAAAATTATAAGAATATGAAGCACGAATTGTTAGTATTGCCTTACGCAAACAATGCACTGGAGCCGATAATATCGAAAACAACTATCGACCTACACCACGGTAAACACTTAGCCGGATATGTAAACAATCTAAATAATATGATTGTAGGTACCAAATTCGAAAATGCCGACTTGGTTACTATCGTAAAAGAATCTGACGGCGCTATATTCAACAACGCAGGACAGACGCTGAACCACAATTTATATTTCACTCAGTTTGCACCCGTATCGGATAGCAAACCAAGCGGTAAACTCCTAAAAGCCATCGAAGACGCTTGGGGAAGTTTCGAAGGATTCAAAAACGAATTTGAAGCTGCCGGAACATCGCTCTTTGGTTCGGGCTGGGTATGGCTTGCCGCCGATAATAGTGGCAAACTTCAAATAACCAAAGAAAACAATGCCGGCAATCCGGTCACAAAAGGATTAAAACCACTATTAGGTATAGACGTATGGGAACATGCTTATTACCTAGACTATCAGAATCGGCGTGCCGACCACCTGAAAGAGGTGTGGAAAATAGTATCTTGGAAAGAAGTAGAAAGCAGATTATAAGTTAGCTTTTTCTTAATATTAAAAATTGTTTTTTTGCACGGAGGTCGCTAATAATGAGCTATCTCCGTTTTTTATTTCTGTCCGATAAAAGTTATTTTACAAATAAACAGGACTGACTTTTATGTAGCTGCCAGTCCTGTTTGTTTAATTATATTTTTACTAACCTATTTATTAGCAAGTATATCCGAGACTATCTGCAGCCCCGTCTTATCTGCTTTCGTATCGAGTAGTACCTTCTGATGCTCTTTGATATTGCCCATAAGCATACCTTCCGATAGAGTATCTTCGATATAGTTCTGAATAGCACGTTTTAGCGGTCGTGCTCCATACTGAGTGTCGTATCCTTTTTCGAAAATAAAGTTCTTTGCATCATCGGTAAGCGAAAGCTCAATATTCATCGAAGTAAGGCGTTTTTTCAGTATATCTATCTCTACGTCTATTATTTTATACAGAGATTCTTTATTCAGAGAGTCGAACATAACTATTTCGTCTATTCTATTGAGGAACTCGGGAGAAAAAGTCTTCGACAGAGCCTTTTTTATCACCGAATTAGCATATTCATTATCACGATATTGGTCGTCGGGCAAAGCGAACCCTACTCCTTTACCGAAATCTTTTAGTTGCCGAGTACCGACGTTGGAGGTCATCACTATTATCGTGTTTTTGAAGTCGATTATTCTACCCAAGCTATCGGTAAGGCGTCCTTCGTCCATCACTTGCAATAGGATATTGAATACATCGGAATGAGCCTTTTCTATCTCATCGAGAAGCACTATCGAATATGGCTTGCGTCTTACCTTTTCGGTAAGTTGTCCGCCCTCTTCGTAGCCTACATATCCGGGAGGAGCTCCTATGAGTCGCGATACACTATATTTCTCCATAAACTCACTCATATCCACACGTATTACGGCATCTTCATTGCCAAACACAGCCTCAGCAAGTCTCTTTACAAGCAGAGTCTTACCTACTCCCGTAGGTCCGAGGAATATAAACGAGCCTATCGGTCTATTGGGGTCTTTGAGTCCCACAGAGTTGCGTCTGATGGCTTTCACTACCGTATCTATAGCCCTATCTTGCCCTATTACTTTACCTGCAAGTTGTTCGCCCATACGCATAAGACGCTCGTTGTCCGACTCTTCGAGACGTTTGATAGGTACGCCACTCATCATCGACACAGTGGTAGCCACATCGTCTATGGTTATTTGTATTCGGTTTTTCTCTTCTTCCTTGCTAAACTCACTTTGAAGACGGTCTATCTCTTTGGAAATCTCTACTATACGGTCTCTAATTTTAGCTGCCTCTTCGAAATCCTGATTCCTTGCGGCATCGTTTTTATTTGCTTCGAGCAGCAATACTTCCTTTTCGAGATTCTCTATATTCTTAGGAGCTTTCATATTTTTGACCCTTATACGTGCCCCTACTTCGTCGAGAGCATCTATGGCTTTGTCGGGGAAACATCTATCGGAAATATATCGACCTGTCAGCTTCACACAAGCCTCCAATACTTCGTCGCTATATACGACCTGATGGTGGTCTTCGTATCTGTTTTTAATATTTTTCAGAATCGTGATAGTCTCTTGCTCAGAGGTTGGTTCTACTATAATCTTCTGAAAACGACGCTCCAACGCACCGTCTTTTTCTATACTCTCGCGGTACTCTTTCAGAGTAGTAGCTCCGATACATTGCAATTCGCCCCGCGAAAGAGCAGGCTTCAATATGTTAGCAGCATCGAGCGACCCCGACGCGCTGCCGGCTCCTACGATAGTATGTATCTCGTCTATAAATAATATTATATTAGGATTACGCTCTATTTCGCTCATAATAGACTGTATACGCTCTTCGAACTGTCCGCGATATTTGGTACCTGCCACAATAGAAGCCATATCAAGAGCTATCACTCGCTTATCGAACAATATCCTCGATACCTTACGTTGATGTATCCTAATGGCAAGTCCCTCTACTATAGCAGTTTTACCTACACCGGGTTCACCGATGAGTACGGGGTTGTTTTTCTTACGACGCGACAATATCTGTACCAAACGCTCCACTTCCACATCTCTACCTACTATAGGGTCTAACTTATCCTCAGCGGCATATTTAGTAAGATCCTTACCGAAGTTATCGAGTGCGGGAGTATCTGTCATTGACTTTTTGTCAGTTTTTCGGTGTACTTTGGAATTATTGCCTTGCGGTTTGTCGTCGTCCTCGTCTTCTTCAAAATCGAATTTAGACTTTGGCAACATCTCATGTTCTATCATACTTGCCTTAACAGCATCGTAATCAATATTTTGCTCTCTAAGACTGCGGCAAGCAAACGAATTGCCGTCGCGGAGTATGGCAAGGAGTAGATGTTCAGTATCTACTACCTTTTGTTGTTGATTACGAGCCTCGAGCGAGGCTATACGCAAAATATTGTCTGACAACTCACGCAATAATATCGATGAGCTGTAATTGTCGGGCGTAATATTGAAATTATTTTCTATATCTTGCTGAGCCTTAGGCACATCAAAATTCATATTTCTCAGTATCTTCATAGCATTACAGTCGTGGAGTTTAAACATCGACAATAGAAAATGTTCGGGCGATACATACTTGTGTTTCAAGCGCTCTGCCTCTTCCCAACTGTATTTTAGTAGATTTTTTAACTGTTCTGATTGGTTTGTCATATATCTATCTATTTTTTACCCATAATAT
>CAJPPQ010000129.1 GCA_905372605.1 Porphyromonadaceae bacterium | reverse complement strand
GTGTATCGGTGCTCGACTATGTCGTGGGCGACTTCATCGACTACCTCCGTCGCCGCCGTGTGGTAGACAATACCACTGTTTTTCTCTACCCCGATCACCTGAAGATGGGCACTCCTCCCTCCTGTGGAGACCCCAACGACCGCCGTCTATACGTCATATCCAACTCTGCCTCGCTGCCCAAGCCGCAGAAGAAGTTCTATCAGATAGACATACCGCACATAATACTGCAAGGAGCAGGAGTGCGTCACAACCTCCGCTTCCTTACCGACTACATAGCCGACGACGACAAAAGTCTCTGGATTGAGCAGCACCTTACGCCTCTTACCGAAATCAATACCAGCGGTATAGTCCGCAACTCCAATATCCTTGTCGAAGGCGATTCGGTTACTTCTACACGCGGAGCGATAGTGCAATAATGAAAATATTTTTACTACTTTTGCCCCCACATAATTTTCGACATAGTGTCGGGCGATATTTTGGCATTGCTATAAAAGAATAATGAGCGGTTTGGGAATTAAAAATCTTGCAAAAGAGACTGCAATCTACGGTGCAAGCAGCATCGTAGGCAGGTTTTTCAATTGGCTTTTGGTGCCGCTCTATTCGCATATCATCCCTACAGCCGACTATGGTGTTGTATCGCAGCTCTATACGTGGATAGCCCTGATGATAGTGATCATTACCTACGGTATGGAGACGGGTTATTTCCGCTTCGCCTCCAATACCGACCGCAAGGAGTCCGACCTCGTTTATACCACCACTATGACGTCGATAGCATCGACCTCGATTATCTTTGTCTTCCTCTGTTGGCTGTTCAATCCGCAGCTCTCGTCGCTGATGAAGGTGGGCGATTATCCTCAGTTGGTGATGATAATGGTAGTAACCGTCGCTATCGATGCCTTTTCGTCGATACCCTTTGCTTACCTGAGGTTCAAGCAACGTCCCATACGGTTTATGATACTAAAGCTCATAATCGTGCTTACCAATATCGGACTCAATCTGTTTTTCCTTGTCCTCTGCCCCAAGCTGCAGCAGATATGCCCTTCGCTTATCGATTGGTTCTACGATCCGGCGGATAATATCAAATACATCGTCGTTTCCAACTTCTTTTCGTCGTTCATAGTGCTGCTTTTGCAGATACCCGATATTTTCGTGGTGAAATGGCGTTTCAGCGTAGCTTTGCTCCGCAAGATGCTTCGTTACTCCCTGCCTCTGCTTATGCTTGGTATTGCCGGTATAATGAATCAGACGATAGACAAAATCATATTCCCCTACATATATCCGGGTACGCTCGTCGAGGCAAGAGAGCAGATAGGTGTCTATCAGGCTTGTTTCAAGGTAGCGATGGTGATGATGATGTTTACCTACGCTTTCCGCTTCGCGTACGAGCCGTTTATTTTTGCCAAAAAAGAGCATAAAGACAATAAACAGGCTTATTCGCAGACTATGACCTATTTCGTCATTACTCTTGCACTGATATATCTGCTGCTGGTAGCCTTCCTCGACGTACTAAAACTGATATTGAAAGAGGAGTATCGCGAGGCTATGGATATAGTTCCTTTTGTGCTTATAACATACTCATTACAAGGAGTCTATTACAATCTGTCGCTTTGGTACAAGCTTACCGACCGCACTATATGGGGCACATACATTTCTTTTATAGGGTTTGTCGTTACCCTCGTGTTCAATGTGCTTTTTATACCGAAACTGAGCTATTGGGCTTGTGTCTACGCCTCGCTCATAAGCTTCGCTCTGATGGTGATAATCTGCTACTTCTTGGGGCAAAAATACTATCCTATCAACTACAATCTACGTAAGACAGGCATATATTTTGTCGTTGCCATATTGCTGAGTGTGGCGATGCTCATGGTCAATTTCGATAATCTGTATCTGAATACCGCTTGGCGCCTGCTGTGGTTCGTGCCGTTTGTGTTGTATGTATTTACTCGCGAGCTGCCTGCGAAGCAAATTATCGATTTGTATCTACGAAAAAACGCCACTTCGAAGCCGACGTAGCGTTTGTCTTTGGCTGCCGTATGTCACTTAGAGAGTAGCCATATCGATAACGAAACGGTATTTTACATCGCCTTTTGCCAATCGGTCGAGAGCGGTATTGACGTATTTTATATCTATCACCTCGCAATCTGCCGTTATATTGTGGCGAAAACAGAAGTCGAGCATCTCTTGTGTCTCGGCGATGCCTCCTATATTGGAGCCCGAGAGGCTTCGCCGCCCGTGTACTACGTTGAATGCCGCTACCTTGAGCGGTTCGGCGGGCAAACCTACTATTACCAGAGAGCCGTCGACACGTAGGAGGTTGAGGTAACCGTTTACGTTGTGTTCGGCAGAGACGGTATCGAGTATTATGTCTTGTTTGGGGCAGGCTCTCATCTGCTCTTTGTCTGTAGACAGTACGGCGAGATCGGCTCCGAGCCGCTTGGCATCGGCTATCTTCGACGGCGACGAGGTGAATACCGTTACGTGTGCTCCCATCGCTTTGGCTATCTTTACTGCCAAGTGTCCGAGTCCGCCTATGCCGAGTATTCCAACGTTTTTTCCTGCGGCTGCTCCCCAATGTTTTAGCGGCGAGTAGACTGTTATTCCCGCACACAATAGGGGTGCTGCCGAAGCCAAGTCTTTGAAGTAGGGCATCTTAAGCACATACTTATCTTCGCAGACATATCGCTTCGAAAAACCGCCGTAGGTCATACCGCCCGAGACCTTGTCGGGGCTGTTGAACGAAAAGGTTACGCCTTGCTCGCAATATTGCTCTTCGCCTTTACGGCAAGATTGGCAACACTGGCAACTCTCTACAATACAGCCCACAGCAGCGAGGTCGCCTACGCGGAACTTCTCTACTTCCGAGCCGACGCGTGTCACTCGCCCAACTATCTCGTGTCCCGGTACTTGCGGGTAGACGGCATTGCCCCAGTCGTTGCGTACGCTGTGCAAGTCGGAGTGGCATATACCGCAATACAATACTTCAAATTCTACGTCTTGCGGACGTAATTCTCTGCGATAGATATTCATCTCGTGTAGCGGAGCGGTAGCCGACTCGGCGCCATAAGCCTTTACTTGTGTTTTTTCCATAAAATGATTTATTGATTTTATACCTTTAGATAACTTTCGAGCAAAGTTAGATATAAATTTCGATTCTTGCAATCGGTGCCTTAGTCTATAAAAATGCCGTTTCGCTACATCTCAATTATTTTGTATCTTTGTAAACTTTTTGGAGGCATACGGAAACGCTATAATCGAGAATAATAAATTCAATTCTAAATACAATAAATTATGTCAGAAATCGATTGGAAAAATCTTGTATTTGGCTACGTGCCAACAGA
>CAJPPQ010000128.1 GCA_905372605.1 Porphyromonadaceae bacterium | reverse complement strand
GTCGACGAATGTATCTCGGCTCTCGAAAGGCAAGTAGAAAAGAACAAAAATAAAGGCAACTAAGCAACTCGTCTAAACCGTTAAAAACATAGAAATTATATGACTACACAAGATTTTATAGATAGAGAAAATAAATATGGAGCCCACAACTACCATCCGCTACCGGTGGTATTGGAACGTGGCAAAGGAGTCTATCTTTGGGACGTAGATGGAAAGCGTTACTTCGACTTTTTATCGGGATATTCAGCTCTAAGTCAAGGACATTGCCATCCGAAAATAGTAGAAGCTCTCAAACGTCAAGCCGACGTACTTACTCTTACGTCGCGAGCCTTTTACAGCAATCTCTTAGGCGAATTTATGGAGAAGACCACCAAGTTATTCGGTTACGATAAACTATTGCCGATGAATACGGGCGCCGAAGCCGTAGAGACAGCTCTCAAACTTGCTCGCAGATGGGGATACGATGTCAAAGGAGTACCCGAAGGAAGAGCTAAGATAGTAGTGTGTTCGGAAAATTTCCACGGACGTACTATCACTATCATTTCTATGAGTACAGATCCCAGTAGTTACGGTGGCTATGCTCCTTTTACCGAGGGTTTTATCAAAATACCATACAACGATGCCTCGGCACTCGAGAAAGTCATAGGCGACCCGAATATAGTCGGTTTCCTTCTCGAACCCATTCAGGGAGAGGCAGGTGTGGTTGTACCCGACGAAGGCTACCTTAAAGCCTGCTACGATATATGCAAGAAACACAATGTACTGTTCGTTGCCGACGAAATACAGAGCGGTATAGGACGTTCGGGAAAAATGTTGGCATGCGATTGGGAAGGCGTACGCCCCGATATCTTGGTGCTCGGTAAAGCTTTATCGGGCGGCATATCGCCCGTATCGGCAGTACTTGCCGACGATGAGATAATGCTCACAATAAAGCCTGGCGAACACGGCTCTACATACGGAGGCAATCCTCTTGCCTGTGCAGTAGCTATAGCGGCTCTCGATGTGGTAAAAGACGAGAAACTAGCCGAAAATGCCCAACGTATGGGCGAAATATTCAGAAGCGAAATGGCTCGCATCGACCACAAAATGATAAAACAGGTACGAGGCAAAGGACTCATCAATGCAGTAGTAACCGAGCCGATAAATAATATCAAGGCTTGGGATATATGTATCATGCTACGCGACAAAGGATTGCTCGCAAAACCCACACACGAACACATTATAAGATTCACACCACCTCTAATAATCAACGAATCGGAGATGTATGAGGCTATAGGAATCATTAAAGATGTATTCAAAAGCATTTAAACTAAAAAGGTAACTCAAAATACGGGTTACCTTTTTAAATCACACATAAGCCTATAGACCGGCAATATAATACAAATCCGAGGTATTACTGCAATTATTTTCACATTCATATTTGAGAAAAATATTATCTTTGCAGAAATCTTGATTCTACAGATATAAAAGCACATCCGTAATGCCTATTGCCCTGATAATTACATTTGCTATATTAGGTATAGCCCTTATAGTATTGGAAATATTCTTCTTACCCGGCACCACCATAGCAGGTGTAGCCGGAGGGCTTTTTTTAGTTGCATCGGTGTGGGTATCTTTTGCATCGTTTGGCAACGATATAGGATGGTATACGATAGGAATAATCGCTTTGATGCTCACTGCGTCGATATATCTTTTCGTAAAACTCGGAGTAATGGACAAAGTATCTCTTAAAACAGA
Organism: Porphyromonadaceae bacterium; assembly: GCA_905372605.1. Taxonomy (GTDB): domain Bacteria; phylum Bacteroidota; class Bacteroidia; order Bacteroidales; family Paludibacteraceae; genus F0058. The sequence continues at coordinate 1,634 of CAJPPQ010000128.1, read as the reverse complement.
AATAGATTCTAAGTTAGATGCTAAAAATCAATTCGTACAGGTCGGCGACAGAGGTACGGCTTCGTCGCGCTTAGCCCCTATGGGTAATGCAGATATCAATGGACAAATGGTGGAAGTAAAGTCTATCAACGGCTTCATCGATGTCGATGCCGATATAGAGGTAGTATCTGCCGATAAACAAGAGATATTGGTAAGGCAAATAGTTTAATAAATATATTTTTTCAGATAATCAATCAAATACAAATAAAATAATTATGGAATTATTAGTGTTGGGAGGAGCAATTCTTGCTTTGGTATTGCTCATAATTTTTTTCTATTTTGTTCCTATACTTTTGTGGGTCAACGCAAAAGCAGCAGGAGTAAACATTTCTTTATTGCAACTTTTCCTGATGAGACTCAGGAAAGTACCCGCCCCTGTAATAGTAAACGCTATGATAGAGGCATATAAAGCAGGTCTGCTCGATATCAAACGAGACGATTTGGAAGCTCATTATCTTGCCGGTGGGCACGTCGAAAAGGTAGTACATGCCCTTGTATCTGCCTCTAAAGCAAATATAGACCTGTCGTTCAAGATGGCTACGGCTATCGACCTTGCAGGACGAAACGTATTGGATGCCGTGCAAATGTCGGTAAACCCCAAAGTAATTGATACGCCGATAGTTACCTCTGTAGCAAAAGATGGTATACAGCTTCTGGCAAAGGCTCGTGTAACTGTCCGTGCCAATATACGACAGCTTGTCGGAGGAGCAGGCGAAGAGACTATATTAGCCCGCGTGGGCGAAGGTATTGTTTCGTCGATAGGTTCGGCTACGTCGCATAAACTTGTACTCGAGAACCCCGACTCGATATCGAAACTCGTACTAAGCAAAGGACTCGATGCAGGCACCGCTTTCGAGATACTATCTATTGATATTGCAGACGTAGATGTGGGTAAAAATATCGGAGCCAATCTGCAAATGGACCAGGCCGAAGCAGATAAAAATATAGCTCAAGCCCGTGCCGAAGAACGACGCGCTATGGCTATCGCTCTCGAACAAGAGATGAAAGCAAAAGCACAAGAAGCAAAGGCAAAGGTAATTGAGTCTGAGGCACAAGTACCATTAGCTATGGCAGAAGCATTTCGCAACGGTAATCTGGGACTAATGGACTATTATCGGATGAAAAACATAGAAGCAGATACTGCTATGCGCGACTCTATCGGCAGACCCAATAACAATCAGTCGCCTACGAACAACACAAATAAATAATAACTATAAAAATTTATCTAACTCAGAGATATGGAGCATACCGAATGTATGTTCCATATCTTTTTGTTTCATTATACCATAGTATTTTTATAATATCCAAATCTCACTAACAATTGCAGGAGTCAGAATTTATACCTAACTTTGCGACGACTTACAGTAAACCAATATAGAATTAATATACAATGCAATACGACAAAATACTTGTTCTCGACTTTGGCAGTCAATACAATCAACTCATAGCTCGCAGGATACGCGAGATGGGTGTCTTTTCCGAACTTTTGCCCCATACCATTACGGCAGACGAAATATCGAAGATGAACGACGTCAGAGGAATAGTCTTTTCGGGAGGTCCGAGGAGCGTTTACGAAAAAGATGCCTTTACGTGCG
>CAJPPQ010000127.1 GCA_905372605.1 Porphyromonadaceae bacterium | reverse complement strand
TTGGATGCTGTCGGACTTCAGCTACGAGGGACAGACCGTGATGATGGCTCCGGCAACGGGCTTCTATTCGGACCACGCCAATGGTAGAAATCAGGTTCGCCTGGCTTATGTTCTCGAAAAGGACGAATTGGAAAAGGCTCTGGTCGTGCTTGCCAAAGGCTTGGAGAAATACAATTCATAATAGGATAAAAGACAAAGCATAATCGAAAGAAAATCACGATATTGTCTGCCAAGAGGCAGTATCGTGATTTGTTTTATAGCATCATTAAAATCAAGGACTTATATACGACAGGCGAAGACTACCGAAAAAAGTCGTCGTCTTGCTTTGTATCTTGCTGAGCTTTTTGTTTCTTGAGGTCTTTGCTAAGCCATATATCTACTCGTTTGCCCGGAATAACGGTATCGTTTGGCTGAGGTATCTGTTTGTAAACTTTGTACTGATTTTTTTCGCTGTCGTTTTTCGGCTGCGGTTGGTCGAATCCGATATAGCCTACTACGAGATTTTTGTCGGATATTATGCGTACTGCCTCTTCCGACGATAATCCGATGAGAGAGGGCATAGTTACCATTTCGCCGGCAACATTATAGTCGTTGCGTCCGATAGATATAGTGAGCGCAGCTCCGTCGGGTAGCTTATCGCCTGCCTTTACTACGGCGTTGTTGTATCTTATTTCGAGTAAGACATCGGAGTATTCGGATGGTACTATATTGATACTGCTTATACTGAAACCCAGAGTGTTGAGCGTAGAGGTAGCTTGTCGTTCCGATACGCCTATGAGGTTGGGTATAGTTATCTCTTTTTTGGAGTTTGAGTTTATAGTAAGATATATCACTCGTCCGCTCTTTACGTTAAGTCCTTGTTTAGGAGTCTGTTCTACGATTACCCCCGGTTTCTGGTCTCTTATATATACCGAGTCTATGACTTCCATTTCGAGTCCGGCTTTATCTATTACCTGCTGTGCTTCAAGTTCGTAGAGACCTACAACATTGGGTACGTCGATAGATTCACCGTGATTGGTATATATTTTCAATAAGAAAAGTACTACTGCCGACAATACGATAAGTAGCAATATGGACAGTACGATATTGCACCACACGAATCTACTCTTCAATAGCTTCAAAATCTTTTGTTTCATAAGTTTTAAAAATTATTATTTCAAACCGATTTGCAAAATTAATCAAAAAAATCGACCGATAGCCTATAAAATTAATACACAATCAACCAAAACGGCAGCCTCATTCGAATCGGTCGAGTATCGTAGCGACAATATGGGCAGCTACCTCTGTCTTCGGCAACAACGGCAATTCTATTGTCTCGCCCGTCCGAGTGATGATAGTTACTTTATTTGTATCGTAGCCGAAGCCTGCACCTTTGTCGTTGAGTGAGTTTAGTACTATCATATCGAGATTTTTATGTTGCATCTTTCCCATAGCATTTGCCTGTTCGTCGTTTGTCTCCAAAGCGAACCCAACAAGGAACTGTTTGTCTGTTTTCTGTTTACCTATGGTAGCTGCTATGTCTTGCGTCGGGCGTAGCCTTATAATGAGGTCGTCGGATTTACGTTTTATTTTTTCGCTATGAACTACCTCGGGGGTAAAATCGGCAACAGCCGCACAAAATACCAATACGTCGTAATCCTTAAAGTTTTGTACCACTGCCCGATACATATCCGATGCGCTTTCGATATCGATACGATCGATACGCGGCGATACGGTCTGTAACTGTACCGGACCGGTTATAAGCAATACATCTATATTCTTTGCTGCGAAGGCTTCGGCTATGGCAAAACCCATTTTGCCGGTACTGCGGTTGCCAATGAAACGAACGGGATCTATCGGTTCGTAAGTCGGACCTGCTGTGATTAATACTTTCATTGTGAATGAATCAGTCTTTGTCGAAATAATCTTTGAGATATGCCACTATATTTTCGGGTTCTTCCATACGACCTTTACCTACGCTGTTGCAGGCAAGTTCTCCATAAGTCGGCTCTATAATCTGAACTTCAATGGCTTGTAGTTGTTTTATATTGCGTTGTACTATCGGGTGTGTATACATACGGTTGTTCATTGCGGGAGCTATAAATACAGGTTTGTCGAACGCCAAAAATAGGGTAGACAGAGCCTCGTCGGCTATACCGCAAGCAAATTTGCCGATAATATTGGCAGTAGCCGGTGCTACGAGTAATATATCGCCCCAGTCGGCATGCGATATGTGTCTGGGATTGAAATCGGATATCGGCTCGAATACTTCGGAATATACTTTATTGCGCGAAACAGTCTGCAACGTAACGGTAGTAACGAACTCCAAAGCACTTTCGGTGGCAATAACCTTTACTTCAGCTTGTTCGGCAATAAGTTGTCGTATGAGTTCGGGGCATTTGTATGCTGCTATGCCTCCCGAAATACCGAGTAAAATCTTTTTGTTTTTCAACATAATATCTTTGTATTTATATTATTTCTGCTTCTTGTTTTTTACCTTTATATCTTCGGTAAAAATCCACTTCCCTTTTTTCATCCGATAGGCATTTATCGAAAAATCGGGTCCGTACGACAGTATTTTGCCGTCGACGACCTCCATAGGCGATAAGTTGTCGCACTCGATACGCTTTTTAGAGGCGTTGTATTCGAGATACATCGATACCCGTCGGTCGAAGTCGAATACTATTCGTGACTTTGTATCTTCTATCTCTTTGCCCGTATTGTAATAGTCGATACTCTTGTATTCGAAGACGGGCAGCCCAAGCGTAGGCTCTGAGCCGTCGAACCTGATGATATCTATTACTTTTTGGCGAGTTACTTGTCGGTTTCGCCAGCCGAGCAGTGTGTAATAGGTGTGTTTATCTACTTTGAACGGTATGACGCTGTAATACAAGGCTCCGTACCATGTCTCGGGTGTGTATGTCTTTTTCTCGTCTATCTGCTCCGACGAAGAGATTCTCGTCAGATACGACTTATCGCCGTTGGTATTCAGGAATAAAGCATTGTATATAGTCGCTTCCTTTAAAGGTATTAGCCACGAATATAGGGTAATATTACCGTCGGAAGCCAATACTTGGCCGATATATTTCACGCTGTCGAAGGGTAGAGAGCTGCTTTGGTCGTCTGCAATAAGCCTATCCATGACGTTATAAACGGAGTCGTTGAGCGATATTCTCGCCGTATCGCTATTTGTGTCTATTATACGTTTGAATAGTTCGTTTAGCGTGGTTATATACCTATTATCTGCATTTTGCGATATTGTGTATATGGGGCAAATCAGTGTAAGGGCGTATATCAGTATTATTCGTTTCATCTTCCGCTGTTTTTTATCAATTCTCCGAGTGTAGTGTTGAAAGTGTTTTTTCTTAGTATCTCTTCCAATGGCAGATGAAGGCGATAGC
>CAJPPQ010000126.1 GCA_905372605.1 Porphyromonadaceae bacterium | reverse complement strand
GCCTTGTAGTAGCATAGCCATGAAAAGCCGGTAGCCAAGCCCGAAAGGATGAGAAACGTCCAACTCTTTTTGCTTATCTCGCCAAGTCCGTTTTGGACACCGGTACCGAATACTATTGCCCAAGCAAGAGCCAATACCACCAATGTACGTATGGCTGTTGCGAGATTGGAATTGACGCCTTCGATACCGATTTTGGCAAGGATAGAGGTGAGTGCGGCGAACAGAGCCGACAAAAGTGCAAAGACAAGCCACATATCTATGATGTTTTTATGTTTTTTGCAAAATTAGTAATGTTCAAGCGAATAATTGTTCGCCTTATTTTCGTATTTACTCCTTTATTTTACGTTTTATCCTGTTTTAAAATAATTACAATCAGTTCTTAGGTGGATTTCTATAGTCACAAAGATATTACCTCTGTTTTGTCTCCTTTGTCAGCCGGTCGCCCGTTACGATTTCGGGTATCGGAATGTAAGATAGAAATCGACGACTCCCGCGATAAGCAGCGGTAAAGCCCACGCCGTACGTTGTCTGTACATAAAATATGCAGCAGCCACGAAGCAGGCTACAATTATAAAGTGTTGCCCGTTGAGTCGTCTCGTGCGAGCGTCGCCACTGCGAGGCAGTAACTTGAAACGCGATACGGTATTGATGAGTACACCGATGCAGAATACGTAGAAACCTGCCGAATATCCCAATATATGCACTATAGCTCCGACTATGACGATGGCGTAGCCGGCAGCGAATGCCCAAGAATTATACTTAGCTGTCATCTCTTCGGCTGCGGATTATCGGTTACGATAGTACCTATCTTTTCGCCGCAGAGCAGGCGTCGGAGATTGCCCTGAGTGTCCATATCGAAGACTATGATAGGTAGGTTGTTTTCGGCACACATAGCTGTGGCTGTCCTGTCCATTACACGTAGGTTGCGAGCATATACTTCGTCGAACGAGATAGTCTCGAACCTCACGGCACTGGGATTTTTCTCGGGGTCGGAGTCGTACACTCCGTCGACGCGAGTACCTTTGAGCATTACGTCGGCTTCTATCTCCACGGCTCTGAGCGAAGCTCCCGTATCGGTAGTGAAATATGGGCTACCCGTACCGGCAGAGAATATCACTATCTCGCCTCGTTCGAGCGACTCTATCGCCTTGCGTTTGGAGTAAAACTCGGCTATCGGTTCCATCCGTATCGCTGTAAGCACACGGCAACGTCCGCCACCGCTTTCGATAGCCGACTGCAGAGCCAATGAGTTTATCACCGTAGCAAGCATTCCCATTTGGTCGCCTCCGACGCGGTCGAAGCCTCGTTCGATACCTCTGAGTCCGCGAAAAATATTGCCTCCGCCGATTACGATACCGATCTGCACTCCCAAGCGTGAGGCTTCGATGATCTGGTCGGCATATTCCACCAAGCGTTGTTCGCAAATGCTTCTGCCATCGGTACCTTGCAGCGACTCGCCCGATAGTTTCAACAAAATTCTTTTATACATATTATCTGTTTTTTATTTCGAAATAATTATAATTTTCTTCTCAATACACAACCGCCTTCGTCGCTCCACTCTCGATATTGTAACGATTGACAGCACTGACGGCAAATCGCTTCTTGCCGTCGATATTGCCGAGAACGACGTCGGTAATATCGAGACACTCTTGGCGAGTGGTAGCCAATATCTTCGATGGGTTGTCGGTAGCGATATTCTCATTGGTATCGAAATAATAGACTACGTAATACTTTATATTGCGTTCGCCCGTACTCTTCCAGCGGAGGAATATCTTTTGCCCCACGTAGTCGAACGATATTTCGGGGTTATGCGGCGGCAACGGCGGCATTGCAGGCAACATCTTATTGCTCGGCACAAGCGACGGATACCTGAACGCACCACGCCGCAGGCTGTCGGCGATGCCCTGACGGTTTTGCATTATAGCTACTGCCGAATACATCGCTATTCCTTTGATATTATGGTAATTGGTATTGACTTTCATCTGTCGGCAAAGCTCGTTACCTTGTCGCCAAACCTTAGATGCTGTCTTGTTGCCGAGGTTCGAGGCATAGAGTCCGACATAGAGATTGGTCTTGCCGCAGTGCTCGTTCCACCACGCAGCAAGGGTACGATACTCTGCTGCCTTATGCCCTATCTCCCAGTATAGTTGGGGCACGACGTAGTCTATCTTTCCCTCGTCGATCCACTTTACGACATCGGCATATAGGTCGTCGTAGTTGCTCAGGGCTTTCGTATCGGAACCTCTCGGGTCGCGGCTCTTGTTGCGCCACACACCGAAAGGCGATACGCCAAACTCGACGTAAGGTTTTATCCTCTTTATAGTCGACGAAATAACGTCTATGGCACGATTGACGTTGTCGCGTCGCCAGTCGGCTCTGTTTTTGAATCCTCGCGGGTCGGCTCTGAAGTCGGCAGCGTCGGGAAATTCTTTTCCTTCGATAGGATATGGGTAAAAATAATCGTCGATGTGGAGAGCATCGATATCGTATCGCGATACTATATCGGCTACCACTTTGCCGAGGTGTTCGAGTGTCTCCTGCCGAGCGGGATTGAAAAAATATTGCGTGCCGTATTTTATAAACATCTTCGGGCGGCTGAAAAACAGACTATTCCTCTGCAGTATGTCGGTATTGTCGCTATTGAGCAGCCGGTATGGGTTGAGCCATACGTGTACGTCGATATTACGCTTGTGTGCCTGCTCTATGGTGAATGTCAACGGGTCGTAATACGGGTACGGAGCTCTTCCCTGCTTACCCGTAAGGAAGTGCGACCACGGCTCCACGTGCGACTGATAAAAAGCGTCTGCCGTGGGGCGTATCTGCAATACGATGGCATTTATATTGAGTCGTTTAAATGTGTCGAGCATAGCTATCATCGCCTCTTGCTGCCGATACGGTTCGACTGCTCCCGCTGGCACCCAGTCGATATTGTTTACGGTAGCTATCCATACCATACGCATCTCGTGTTTCGGCTGAGCCGACGAGACCGACCAAATGCTTACGAAGGCAAAGATAATAGCTGCCGAGAGTCTCTTCATTTTGTACCTGCCGCTGATGATAACTTTTGTTTGAGCGACCGCAAATGCTTGTCGAGTAAACAGTCGTCTATACTATTGTACTTTGCAAATGAGAATGCCGTAGTGGCTTCCGTATCGGTGTTGTCGGTTATTTGACGCTGTCTCATAGCGTTGAGCAGATCGGTAAGCGACGATAGCTCTTTGTCGACCGTGAGCGGTTGCGGTTTGTTTTTGCTACGACGGCAGCGCGTATGCGATATTTTATTGAGTCTTTGCAGATCGTAACTTCCAAATCTGTCGTCGATAAAGGTATATGAGGGTATGTTTTTCATCTTAATGCGGTTGGTGTCTGACAAGTATGCAAAGGTAATATAAAAAATTGAGTTGCCGAGTACAATTGCTGTTTGTTATACTATACAAGAAGATATAAAAAGGTATATCGAGATAATAAATAATAT
>CAJPPQ010000125.1 GCA_905372605.1 Porphyromonadaceae bacterium | reverse complement strand
AGAATATAGGTCTGTGGCTCTTCCCGATGCTTATCGGAAAGGTTCTCAAATCGTCGAACCCGCAGATTGTAGAGCAACTCAATGCAGGCACTATCGATGCCGAGACAGCCGCCACATCGTACAACTATACCAATCCGCTCATAATGCTTGCCTGCCTTGGAGTAGCGGCGTTTGTGCTCGGATTTGTGTTGAAGGTAGTGGACAAGAAAAAGAATCTCGGTCTGGAACTGCCAAATATCAAGGAATAAATAAATATGAGATTTATATTATATTAATAAACACAAAGAGAGGCAAGTCGCGACGACTCGCCTCTCTTTTCTTATCATTCGCTAACATCGACAATTAGCAACAAGCGGGAAACTGCATCGTAATACAGTGTAACGAACCGTGTTGGCGGATGAGAGGCAAGCAATCGACAGTCTCTATCGTGCGGTTGGGGAATATGCTCTGCAACTGTGCCACGGCGATAGAGTCTTTCGGCGAGCCGTACGATGGCACCACGACAGCCCCGTCGACGATAAGAAAATTGGCGTAGGTAGCGGGCAGCCGTTGTCCGTCGGAGTCGACGACCGCATCTGCCATAGGCAGTGGCACGAGTCGGTATGGTTTGCCGTCGGCAGTACGGAACGCCCGCAACTCATCTTCCATAGCTCGCAGTTCGTCGTAATGCTCGTCGGTAGCGTCGGTACACTGTACGTAGGCGATAGTTGTCGGGGTGCAGAAACGAGCCAGAGTATCGATATGGCTATCGGTATCGTCGCCTTGCAATGCTCCGTGTTCGAGCCACAACGTGCGACAGACACCGAAATATTCACCGAAGAGCTGCTCTATTTCTTGCCGCGACATACCGTTGCGGTTGTCGGATAGCAGGCAGCGAGAGGAGGTAAGGATAGTACCGCATCCGTCTGTCTCGATACTGCCGCCCTCGAGAACGATACGGCGGCAATCGCGGTAGCTGTAGCCATCGATAATATTAGGAGCGGTGTCGAAGAGTCGACGGGTAACGAGATTATCGAGATTGGCAGCAAACTTAAGTCCCCAACCATTGAAACCGAAGTCGAGCACGATGTTGCCTCCGCTGCCGTCGACGACGGTGATACCGCCGAAGTCGCGAGCCCAAGTGTCGTTGGTCGGTATCTCTACGGCTACAATCCGAATTCCGTGGCGGATTACGAAAGTACGTACAGCCGAACTCTCGGTATGTCGCTGCCTACCGTCGAGGAGGGGCTGTAGGCATCTCTCTGCCTCATCGATATCGTTGCACACCACTATTACACTCTCGTATCGGAGTATAGTCCGTATCACTTCGAGGTAGCAGCGACGTACCTCTTCGAGCATATAAGCCCAGTCGGTAGCGGGGTGCGGTAGGGCGAGGAGCACGAATCGTTGTGGCTCCCATTCGGCGGGTAGCCGAAGCCGATGATTCGTCTTCATAGGCACAACGTGTTAATGAGGACTATTATATACAGCCTCTATTTTATCGACCACATACCGACTTTTTCCTCGCCAAAGCAAAGGAGCGAAATACTCCTTATAGTGCAGTTGGACGTCGCTGCCCGAGAGTTTCATAAGTTCGCCTGCAAGCGAATCATTAACCACCGAGAATCTGAACTCATTGCTCTGCACCGAACCCTCTTCGGTCTGATGGTATCCGCTCTGAATTAGTATTCCTTCGTAGGTCTTGAATATATAACCTTTGTAGACGAGATAGTTGAGATTGCCCGCCTTGATACCTTCGCCGAAGACATAGAAGTAACGCACGTAGACGAATACGGCTATTATCACTGCTACAGCGACAGACGAAATGGTGATGATTTTTGTTTTGCGTGTCATAATATTGTATCGAGTTTTATATTATTTGCAACGGCAAAGGTACAAAAAAATAACTGTCGGTATCGGTATATCGAGGCATTTACAAATACAACTGAATATTAAGCGATTCCGATACAATTGCGGGAGTCAAAATTTATACCTAACTTTGCTCAAAAATTTGAGTAAACACAAACTTAACTAATCTCTAACAAAAGATTAAGTTGTTAATTTATAAATACCATTGCAGAAGACAATGAATAAACAAGTTTTAATCAAGGCACTAACAAAATATCAAAAATGGCTCGCTGAAAACAAAAAACAGGCATCGCTTGAATATAAAGAACGTGAAAAACTCGCCCTCCAGACTCGTAGTTTCACAAGAGAAATACTTCTAAGTATGTCGGAGGAGCAACTGTATGATTATATCGCTCCTCTTTGGGCAATGACTATGTGGGGCAACAAACATTATCAGATAGACAATATCATAGAGTCTAATGGTATGGACTTACTCCGCAAACAGTTTGCCAATTTGATTTATGGCACGTCTCCTATTGAAAAGCGGTGGGACGAATTTCGCTCTAAAGTTAAAGGGGTTGGTCCTGCGATTATGAGCGAATTGCTTTGTAAAACATATCCGGACTTATACCTTCTATGGAACAAGAAAACCTACGATGGATTCTTCGCTCTCGAAATCACTAATATTCCGAGATTCGAAGCCCGATTGAACGGACATAAGTATTCTCAATTATGTAAAATCGGCAAGCAGATTCTCAGCGAGATCAAGTGTTCAGATAATAAGGTCGTGACAGATATGCTTACGCTTAATTCTTTTATTTGGAAAGAGTTGCAAGGAGAAACAAAAGAATCGGCAGCAATATTAAAAGAGAAAGCCAAGGAGTTATTGCCAACTTCCCAGAAAGAAGCTACTTTTGTCCATAATGATATCAGGGACAAAGTAGCTGAAATTGGCAGGTGTCTAGGTTTTAGAGCTGAAGTAGAAAAGAAAGTTGCAGATGGAGCGGTTGTCGATGCTGTTTGGGAAGTTACTATTGGTAATATGGGGCGTGTCATTTATGTTTTTGAAGTTCAAACCGCGGGTTCTATTGATAGTCTCATCCTAAATCTGATGAAATCTAAAAACAATAAGGCGGTTCAAGGAATAGTCGCTGTAACAGACCAAAATCAAATTGAAAAAATAAAAAAGGAGATAGCAGCCTTACCTATAAAGGATGAGGTCAGGTTTTGGGATTATGAGGAAGTATTAAGAATACACGAGTCTCTGCAGTTTGTAAATGAATCTATCAATGATTTGGGGTTAGTTCCTAAAGGTTTGTAAGTAGTAAGTAGAATACTCTTTTTCTTAAGTAAAAAATAGCGACTTATTCAAACAATTCCTTTATTACTAATACTCAAAAACATCAGGTAGCAATAAATAAAAAACGGGGAACAACATCACGTCGTTCCCCGTTCGCTTTTATTTTTATGACTATTTACAATTTAATTATAATTCTATTTTATACTGTCATACCGCCATCGACGCTGATGACCGTACCGTTGATATATGCTGCGTCGTCCGAAGCCAGAAATGCGTATGCGGCAGCTATCTCTTCGGGTTTACCCAGACGCTTTACGGGAACTTTGTCTTCCATCGACTTGAGCACCTCCTCGGGC
>CAJPPQ010000124.1 GCA_905372605.1 Porphyromonadaceae bacterium | reverse complement strand
AAGAAGTTGCTCGTAGTGGCTATTGTATGGATAGTTAAGTTGGTTGGCTGATGCGTATAGACATAATCACACTTATGCCCGAATTACTCGAAAGCCCTCTAAACAACTCGATAGTGAAGAGAGCTCAAGACAAAAAGTTGGTTGAAATCCACATACACAACCTACGACATTGGTCGAAAGACAAACGACACTTCCGAGTCGACGACTATGCCTTTGGATTTTCGGCCGGTATGGTAATGCAGATAGAGCCCATTTTTCTGGCTATCGAAGAGCTCAGAAGCCAACGCCATTACGACGAAGTAATATTCATGTCGCCCGACGGCGAACGCTTCGACCAAAAGACAGCTAATATGCTTTCGCTCAAAGAGAATATTATCATTCTGTGTGGGCACTACAAAGGTATCGATTACCGAGTAAGAGAACACCTCATCGACCGCGAAATCTCTATCGGCGACTACGTACTTACAGGAGGCGAACTACCTGCGGCAATAGTTACCGATGCCATAGTGAGGCTATTGCCGGGAGCTCTGGGCGACGAACAGTCGGCTCTGTCCGATTCGTTCCAAGACGGATTGCTCGCTCCGCCCGTCTATACTCGACCGGCAGAGTACAATGGCTGGTGTGTACCCGACATATTGCTATCGGGCAACGAGGCTAAAATCCGCCAATGGGAATACGAGCAGGCGTTGGAGAGAACAAAACGTATCCGCCCCGATATATTCGGCTCATAACCAAAACGCTTACTATTATTTTTTGAAGAAAGAATATTTGTTTTTACCGAAAAAACAAATAGAGAGAAACAATTCTCTTATAATTGCACTAACTTTGCAATATATTTTTTATGTATAAAATACTATGAAAGAAAAATTTAATATATCGGGTATGACTTGTGCTGCGTGTGTAGCTCATGTAGAAAAAGCCGTAAAGAAAATCAACGGCACAAGCAATATCAATGTCAATCTACTTACAAATACACTCACATTAGATATCGATAGCCAAAAGACCGATAACCAAAGCATTATCGATGCCGTACAAAAAGCAGGATACGGAGCTACAATCGCCCAAGACGCTAATACACAGAAAAATACAGCTACAAATACGGAAACCGTTTTCGAAGAAAATATTAAAGATATACGACGAAGACTTATCGGGTCGCTAATATTCATTGTGCCATTGCTTTACATCTCTATGTCTCATATGTGGGGAGCCCCTATTCCCTATCTTCTTAGTCCACAAAGCAACCCCATATCATTCATTATGACTCAGTTGCTACTGACACTACCTATCGTAGCCATAAATAGAGTCTATTACACGAAAGGGTTCAAAAGCCTATTCAATCTCAGTCCGAATATGGATACTCTCATAGCGATAGGCTCTGCTGCTGCACTGATTTATGGAATATTTGCCATATATATGGTAGGTTATGGGCTGTCGCACAGAGATATATCGTTAGTACAGAGTTATACTACGGATGTATATTTCGAGTCGACAGCAATGATACTGACTCTTATCACCGTAGGTAAGTACCTCGAAGCCAAGTCGAAAGGTAAGACAAGCGAAGCTCTCGAAAAACTCATGAAACTTTCGCCTGCCACTGCTATCGTAGAAGACAATGGTATAGAGGTAGTTCGCCCCATAGAAGAGGTACATGTAGGCGATACGGTGATAGTTAAACCAGGACAAACAATACCTGTAGACGGCATAATATCTTACGGTACAGCCTCAATAGACGAATCGGCTATAACGGGCGAGAGCATCCCTGTCGAAAAAAGCGTAGGCTCCAATGCCATTCAGGCTACTATCAACAAATCGGGATACATCAAGGTAAGAGCCACAAAAGTGGGAGAAGATACTCTATTTGCCGAGATAATACGGTTAGTCGAAGAGTCGGGTGCCTCCAAAGCTCCGATAGCTAAACTTGCCGACAAAGTATCTGGCATATTCGTACCCATAGTAATATTGCTGGCAATCGTTACGGCTATCGTATGGCTAATACTGGGGCAGACATTCGAATTTGCTCTATCGTCGGCAATAGCGGTGTTGGTTATCTCATGTCCGTGTGCTTTGGGGCTTGCCACTCCTGTAGCAATAATGGTAGGTACGGGCAAGGGTGCTGAAAACGGTATTCTCTTCAAATCGGGAGAAGCTCTCGAAAACACTCACTCAATCAACTGTATAGCCTTCGACAAGACAGGTACTATTACTAAGGGAAAGCCCCAAGTAAAGCACTACAAGGTATATAACGCTACCACCCCCGACTTGCTGCTTGGCATCGCCTACTCTCTCGAACAGAGAAGCGAACACCCTCTGGCAGAAGCCATTATCGAATACGTACGCTCTCAGAATATTGTTCCTATCGATATCGACCGCTTCGAGTCGCTGGCGGGTAAAGGTCTCGTAGGATATGTCGGAAACGACAAATATATGGCAGGTAATATTTCATTCGTACAGACCTGTGGTGCGAAGTGCGATGTCGTAAAAGACGTCGAACAACTGACCTCATCGGGTAATACAGTGGTTGTTTTTGCAAAAAACAGCGAAATAATAGGTCTTATTGCGGTTGCCGATAGTATCAAACCCACAAGCCGACAGGCAGTTGACGAGCTCCGACGTCTCCGAATCGATACCGTGATGCTCACAGGTGACAATAAATATGTGGCAAACAATATAGCCCAAGAAGTAGGTATCGACAGAGCCATATCTGAGGTGTTACCTCAAGAAAAAGAGCGTATTGTGGCTACGCTTATGGCTGAAGGTAAAAAAACGGCTATGGTGGGCGACGGCATCAACGACGCTCCCGCACTGGCAAGAGCCGATATAGGAATAGCCATCGGCAACGGTACGGATATTGCTGTCGAAAGCGCCGATATAGTACTTATGAAAAACGACCTGCTTGGTATAGTGTCTGCAATAAAACTAAGTAAAGCAGTGATAATCAATATAAAGCAAAATTTATTTTGGGCATTTTTTTACAATATCATCGGGATTCCATTAGCGGCAGGGGCACTCTACCCTATTTGGGGGCTTAGACTTACTCCTATATTTGGAGCTGCAGCCATGAGTCTAAGCAGTATCTTCGTAGTAACTAACGCATTACGACTTAAATCATTTAAAACATATAGTAGTAAACATATTAAAAACGAGTGTAATAAGCAAATGACAAAAAAAATCTTTCGGATAGAGGGGATGAGGTGCCCAAACTGTGTAAAACACGTGCAAAATGCACTCAACAAGTTGGGAGTGAAAGCGGAAGTGAGTCTGGAAACTCACTCGGCTACCATCGAGGCAGACGATATAAAAGATGCCGATATCAAGAAAGCTATCGAAGAAGCTGGCTATAAAGTAAAGTAGAACAAACCGCAACTAGTTTATATCTATCTATATATGAGTGAGGTAAGATTTTTTTACCTACACTATTTGGTGTATTCAATAAAATGTAGTACCTTTGCATTTCAAATATCGCGGAGTAGAGCAGTGGTAGCTTGTCAGGCTCATAACCTGAAGGTCGT
>CAJPPQ010000123.1 GCA_905372605.1 Porphyromonadaceae bacterium | reverse complement strand
AAATAATATTTTTTCTTGATTAGATATTTGTGGTGTATTATTTTTTACTACTTTTGCACTCTCAAAAGACAGGTATCGGCATCGACTCTGCTTCCTTGTCTTATAGGGAAATTATTTTTTTAAAGATAAATAATAACAAATCCTCACTCCTATTTTCTTCATTCTCTTACTTTTGCTCTTCTCTGTCGGAGACAAAAACAGACCTCGACGCAAGTACAAGACCATCTTGCGACACTCTGTGAGAGTATGTGCAGATAGTGTTGTGAGTCGTCATCAATAAACAACTCATTATTAATCGATAAACAACAAAAAAGTTATATTATGTATAATATCTTACAACTAAAAGCCAAGTCGCTCGCTGAGCTGCAAAGTATTGCCGATAGTATGAGCATAAAGAAATCGGGCAATCTCGATTTCGATGCATTGGTATACGCTATTCTCGACCAACAGGCAGTAGACAAAGCGGCGTTCAAACCTACCGAAGACAAGCCTAAGCCAAAACGCAAAAGGATAGAAAAGATAGTAATAAAAGACGAAAACAACGCTCGTCCTGAAAAAAAAACTAAGGAGCCTACAAGCAAAAATACTGCCACCGCAGCAGCCGATATTGCGTCGCCTGCCGAGACCGATACTAAGCCCACGTCCACACAAGAGCCTGCCAAGCCGGTAAAAGCCGAAAAAAACACTCGTCGTAAGCCGAAAGCTACCAAGACAGGACCGACGGCAGATACACAGCTTCAGCTACCGATAGACCAGCCGATAGCTACCGACCAAACTCCGACGATAGCTCTCGACATAGAGATAGAAAAGGCAGCCAACCTCTTTGGCGAAGATTTCTCTCTAAGCGAACCCATACAAGAGACGACCATAGCCGAAGACAATCTCACGGGTACCAACCAAAATACGCCGATAGCGTTAGACAATATCAAAGTAGGAGCGGAAGCAGAGACAGTAGTGCCGACAGAACAACCCGAACAGCCGAAAATATCGCCTGCTGTCAACAACGGTTCTCGACATAAGGAGCAATACTATTTCGGCGATATGATAGTAGGATCCGGTACGTTGGAAATACTTAGCGAAGGTTACGGATTCCTACGCTCTGCCGACTACAACTACTTCTCTTCGCCCGACGATATCTATGTCTCGGCAGCTCAGATAAGATTGCTCGGTCTCAAGACTGGCGATACCATCGAGGGACCGATACGCCCGCCGTACGAAGACGAAAAGTATTTTCCACTACTTAAAGTAAATACCATCAACGGCTTACCTCCCGATGCACTACGCGATAGGGTGCCATTCGAGCATCTGACCCCGCTATTCCCCAACGAAAAGTTTCGCCTTACAAAAGGCAAAAACGATTCGCTATCGGTGCGTATCGTCGACCTCTTCTCGCCTATCGGCAAGGGACAACGTGGACTGATAGTAGCTCAGCCGAAGACGGGGAAAACCGTTTTGCTCAAAGAGATAGCAAACGCCATTCTTGAGAATCATCCCGAAGTATATATGATTATTCTACTTATCGACGAACGCCCCGAAGAGGTTACCGATATGGAACGAAGTGTAAACGCTGAGGTTATATCATCTACCTTCGACGAACCTGCCGAACGACATGTGAAAGTGGCAAATATGGTGCACGAGAAAGCCAAACGCTTAGTCGAAAGCGGACACGATGTAGTGATTCTGCTCGACTCTATTACTCGCTTGGCACGTGCCTACAATACGGCACAACCCGCTTCGGGTAAGGTACTTACCGGCGGTGTCGACGCCAATGCTCTGCACAAGCCCAAACGCTTCTTCGGTGCTGCCCGCAATATCGAAAACGGCGGTTCGCTCACTATCATAGCAACGGCTCTTACCGAGACAGGTTCGAAGATGGATGACGTTATTTTCGAAGAGTTCAAAGGTACGGGCAATATGGAACTCCAGCTCGACCGCAAACTCGCTAACAAACGCATATTTCCTGCCGTAGATATTACCGTATCGAGCACTCGACGCGACGACCTATTGCTATCGCCCGCAGTACTCAATCGGATGTGGGTACTCCGACGTTACTTGAGCGATATGAACTCTATCGAGGCAATGGAATTTCTCCAACAGCGTCTAAGTATGACCGAAAACAACGAAGAATTTCTGTCGTCTATGAACGATTGATAGTAACGAATAATAAATAAACAACGAAAAAGATGGTATGCTCTGTACACGAGCATACTCTCTTTTGTTTTTGGGCAGTGTCGGCTTATGCTATCGACGCTTGTGTCTTTGTAATCTCGGCGGGAGTTTTTCACTAAAATTAGCGGAGTAAATTATGTCCCCGAGCTAATTCGGAGACTTGTCCGAAAAAATAGTAATTCGTATTGAACGTGGTGGCGACACGATAAATTAAAATAGCAAACAAGCCTACCTTCCGTATAATACAGGTAGGTAGACTTGTTTTATAAAAACAAATATTTTCGCTTTCTCTCTTTTAGGATTTCACTCTGCCCACATACGAACCATCTCTGGTATCTATCTCTATTACTTCGCCTTCGCTGATAAAGAGAGGTACACGTACCGTAGCACCCGATTCGACGGTAGCGGGTTTGAGTGTGTTGGTAGCCGTATCGCCTTTCAGTCCGGGTTCGGTGTAAGTAACCTTCATCTGTACTTTTGTAGGCATATCGGCAAATAGTATGGTATCGGTCGACGAGTCGGTTACTACTTCGAGTATCATTCCCTCGAGTAAGAAGTCGACTCCGTTGATAAGTGCGTGTGCTACCGGATGTTGCTCGAAAGTCTCTTGATTCATAAAAATATAATCGTCGCCCTCTTTGTATAAGAACTGATACGGACGACGTTCGACACGGACGTCTTCTAGCTTTTCGCCTATATTGAATCTGCGTTCCAATACTCTGCCGTCGACTACGTCTTTCAGCGTAGTACGCATAAAGGTATTGCCTTTACCCGGCTTCACGTGCAAGAAGTCGATTACGAAGTAGAGCCTGCCGTCCATTCTTATGCAGGTGCCGTTTTTAATGTCTTGTGCATTCATCATAATGTAATAATCTCTATTTTGATGTTTTATTATTATTTCCGTCGGCAAAATTACTACTTTTTTTGTTACATACAATTTTTTTGTTCCTACCTCGTAATCTGAGCAAAGACACCTTCGCTAAAAATATTCGCGGCACTTGCCGTTTGGAGCTTTTTTACTAACTTTGCTCCGTTTTTTCGATAATCTATAAACAATTAATTACGTTTCTTATATAATGAATAAAACAGCACTTATCACGGGAGCAACATCGGGTATAGGCAGAGCCGTTGCCGATATTTTTGCAGAAAACAAGTATAACCTCATCGTAACAGGCAGACGTAGCGAACGACTGCAAGAGCTCAAAGCCGCCCTCGAACAGCAACACGGCATCGAGGTGCTTGCACTGTGTTTCGACGTAAGGGACAACGACGAAGTGGTACGCAACATAGCGTCGCTGCCCGTAGAGTGGCGTAATATCGACGTATTGGTCAATAATGCAGGGCTTGCCGTGGGGCTAAACCATA
>CAJPPQ010000122.1 GCA_905372605.1 Porphyromonadaceae bacterium | reverse complement strand
CTTACTTAATTCCTACATTGTTTTTCGTGGATACCGAATACAATACGATACCGACGGGCAAAATTACAAAAAATTTTTTTTTATTTCATTTATCCAATTCAGTTATAGTACTGTGTTTTTGTTATTACCTTTTTTGTCCGTACTTTTCGGGTAAAATGTCCGTACTTTTTTTGCCGATTTATTAGTCGTTTCGTAAATACCTATATATTAAGCCGTTGGAAATGCTATTCTCTTTCAAAAAAATACCGGTGATATTTACCGACAATAGATAAAATTAGTAACCCTCAATTGCCGAATCTTTGTCGGCTATACTCACAAAAAATAGTAACTTTGTCGACCGTTTATTACTATTACAAGTACACTATGATACAGGAAAATATAAAACAAATACGTGCCGAACTACCCAAAGGCGTAAGGCTCGTATGTGTATCGAAATTCCACTCAAACGACGATATACTCGAAGCTTATAACGTGGGAGAGAGAGATTTCGGCGAGAGTCGCGTACAAGAACTGATGACCAAACAACCCGTCTTACCGTCGGATATACGTTGGCACTTCATCGGTCCGCTACAGACAAACAAGATAAAGCAGATAGTGCCTTTCGTCTCGCTCATACACAGCATAGAGAATATGCGACAAATCGAAGAAATACAGAAATGTGCCGCCAAGATAGGGCGTGTCGTCGATATTCTGCTCGAGGTACATATAGCCCGAGAGGAGCAGAAACACGGTTTCGAACGCAAGGAGGTAATAGATTTTTTCGAGAAGCATACCTACGAACACTATCCAAACGTAAGAGTTTGCGGCGTTATGGCGATAGCTACACTTACCGACGACGAGGAGCAGATTGCCACCGAATTTGCTGCAGTCAGAAGTATTTTCGACGAAATAAAGAGTATCTACCCAGAGCCGCACTTCTGCGAGCTATCTATCGGTATGTCCGACGACTATCCGAAGGCTATAGCGGCGGGAAGTACTATGGTGCGTATCGGCTCCAAGATATTCGGTGCCAGAATTTATAATAAATAGAATAATATCAACTGTCTGATGACTACACGACTGAAAATTTGGTTTCTGGCGGCTCGCCCCAAGACATTACCTGCCGGCATAGCGCCGGTCGTTGTTGCTTCGGGGTTGGCTTTCTCCGAGGGGGTGTTCGATTGGTTTAGGGCTTTGGTCTGCCTGTTCATAGCCTTGTTTTTCCAGATATCCTCCAACTTTGCCAACGACTATTTCGACTATTTCAAAGGCAGCGATACACCCGACCGACTCGGACCGAAACGTGCAGTATCGGAGGGGTGGGTTTCACCCAAAGCAATGCTTATAGCGACTCTGTCGGTACTGGCTGTCGCTTGTATTTTGGGTATCGTCTTGATGATAGTAGTCGATTGGCGGCTTGTATTCTTAGGTGTTGCCATAACTGTCTTTGCCTTGGCATATTCGGGCGGGAAGTATCCCTTGTCGTATCATGGCTGGGGCGACGTGAGTGTACTCGTCTTTTACGGTATTGTCCCTGTCGTGTTTACGTACTACGTGCAGGCGGGAGTATTCAGTCTCGATGCCTTCGTGTGTGGGCTTATCGTGGGTTTCGCTTCGATAAACATACTCGTGGCAAACAATTACCGCGACTACACTACCGACCTAAAGGCAAATAAAAGGACTACGGTAGTGATATTCGGAAAAACTTTTGCCGAGTATTTCTATCTGTTCAATGGTTTTCTGTCGGTACTGCTCACGTTATATTTCCTGAAAAAAGGATTCGTTTTTACGGTCGTTTTGTCGTCGGTGTACCTGCTGTTGCACGTCAAGACGTGGCGAGAGATGATACGGATAGGGCTTGGTAGAGAGTTGATACCGATTCTGGGTAAGACGGCTCGAAACACACTTATATTGTCGTTGAGTATGCTCATCGGTTTTCTGATTGGTACAGTGTTTCCCATATAATATTCGTAACAGACCTTATTGGTAATAAATAGGAGATGAAAAACAAAAAGATAGTAAAGTATTTATCGGCTCTGGCAATGATGGTAGCGATGATGGCATTAGCCGAGTTTACCGGTGAGACAGAGATAATATTTCCCGAAATGGCAGCCCTTACCATAGGTTTGTGGATTAGCAATAAACATATTTGGCAGGTTACCGACGTGCAGTTGGTGTCGCTTATGACGTTGGCGGCGATAGTGGGAGTGCTCATAGTGCGTTATTCGCCGTTGCCATTGGTTATCAATATTACGATAGCATTCGTGGTGGCAGGGATTATATTGACCTCGCAGCGGTCGACGTTGTATCCGCTCGTGTCGGCGTTGATATTGCCCGTATTGCTACATACTACAAGTTGGGTCTATCCGCTCTCGGTATTGGCTATGACAGTTATTCTTGTTGTCGTAAAAAAGATATTCGAGGCAAAAGGTATTCGAAACAAGACGGACTACACTCCATCAGACCGCCCCATAAAATCGGCTATTGTCGTTTGGGCAGCGATGACGTGCAGCCTACTGTCGATAGCTGCTATCGGATATTACTCTACATACATTTATATAATAATTCCTCCGCTGATAGTTTCGTTTGTGGAGTTTGTAAACACGAAGGCCGGTTTTCGCAATCGTCCCGTGCTGACGGTGCTTCTGCTGTCGGTCTGTTCGCTCGTGGGGTCGGTGTTTCAGCTTGTGGGGCATTTCTATCTCGGTCTGCCTCTGGCAGTGGTAGCTGCAGCTATATTGATAGTGGTATTCGGGCTGTTTGAGTGGCTCGGAAAGTTTTTCGCTCCAGCCGGAGCCATCTCGCTTATTCCTTTGCTTTTGCCCGAAGAGGTATTGCCTTATTTGCCGCTCGAGGTATTTGTGGGGGCGGTACTATTCATTGCGGTGGCTATGATTTTCTTTCAAAAATGCTATAGATGGTCGAGGGCACAGATAGTATATTGCCTTATACCTCATTACCTTATTAGCCGATTCGTACGTAGGAAGAGGTAATCTTTTCGGGGTATGCTTGGGCTACTTTGTGGCAACTTTCAGTATAGTACCGACTACCACGTCGCTGTCTACACAGCTGAAAACGTATGTGTTGCGAGAGTCTTTTACTAAAAAACGGTTGTTTTTGTTTGTGGCATACATCAAAAATTTTCCAAGTCGAGGATTCTCGAACCACCCCAGATAGCCAAACAGTCCGCCCGACCCGAACCTCCTTACACCGTCTTTCATATCGTCGGGGCAGATTTGCCTTACCTCTACTATTTCAGAGATGGGGATTGTGATATTGCCTTTTATCTGCCGTAAAATCAGATTTTCGTCGTCGACCGTAACACTTGTAGGCATATACATAAACGATACAATACTTGCAGTAGGCAGTATCCATACTACAGTAATTGCTATGATTGCCATAAAGTTGTTGCCTCTGCGACGGTAGGTCTTATATGTTTTAAAAGATAAAAATATTACCACTATCGTAATCAATAATGTAACTACTGTAGTAAATATTACTGTGGTATCCCAGTTGCAAGAAAATCTATAATACATATTATTGTTGTTTTTTTATTGCTTCATCTTTTCCAGCTCTTCCGATAGTATTTCCCATTCGTAC
>CAJPPQ010000121.1 GCA_905372605.1 Porphyromonadaceae bacterium | reverse complement strand
TTGTATGGATTGCAAAATTAATATTCTTGGAGAATTAAATTATCGCCTACGGTGGGAATTATAATATGTAATAGCATTACCGACAGCAACTAATAAGATTTTACGTATAAATAATACTTCCGCTTTTTTGTGTAATCGGAAAAATAACTTACATTTGCCTAACAAAAAATTTTAACCCACGGCAATGGAATATTCATATTTTTCGCTATCGGAAATCAATAACAGTCTTCGACAGTTGTTTCAAGAGGTATTTTCTGACCCTATATGGATAAAAGCCGAGATAAGCGAAATACACAAAAACTCCTCGGGACATTGCTATTTGGAACTGATAGAGAAAGACTCGACAAATACTATTATCGCAAGGCAGAAAGCGACTATTTGGGCAAATAATTATAAAACCCTTGAACCCTATTTCGAGAATAAAACACAATTTCCTTTACAAGCAGGATTGGAGGTGCTTATTCTGTCTCATATCGAAATGCACGAAGTTTATGGAATGAGCCTAAATATCGTCGACATAAATCCCGAATATACCATCGGTAGAATTACCACAGAGAAAGAGCGTATAATAAAGCAACTTACAGCAGATGGAGTAATCGACCTCAATCGCTCTCTGGTCTTTCCCGACCTACCGCAACGCATTGCCGTAATATCGTCGGAAACGGCAGCAGGATACGAAGATTTCGTACATCAATTGGAGAGTAACAGCTACGGATACAAATTTTCGATCGACTTATTCGACGCTCGTATGCAAGGGAGCGATACCGAAAAATCGGTTATAGAAGCCATAGACAATATTTTCGCAAACATAGACAAATACGATGTTGTAGTGATAATACGCGGTGGTGGAGCTACGACCGATATATCGGCATTCGACAACTACAATATTGCCTCTCATATTGCTCAATTTCCTCTGCCCGTAATATGCGGAATAGGTCATCTACGCGACAAAACGATACTCGATATCGTATCTAATATAAGTGTAAAAACACCTACTGCCGCCGCCGAATTCATCATCGATTGCCTCATACGGCAAGAAACCCGAATCGACAACATAGCCGATTCGGTAAAAAACAGTATAAGTATGATTCTCGAAAAAGAGAAAGGAGCGATTGGAAATATAATACGGAAATTGTCGTATATCAGACAAGAATACACTGTAAATGAGAGAATAAATATAGCCAAGCAACATCAACGGCTTATGGAATCGGTATGGAAAATACTAAATAAGGCCGATATCTCCTTAAGCTATATCGCAGAAAAAATCAATACAGAGGCGCATGGTAAAATTGAAAAACATCGAAATCAGATATATCTTATAGAAAAAACCGTAGCTCTACTATCTCCCGAATCTGTACTGAAAAGAGGATACACCATTGTGAAACAAGACAATAAATTCATAAAATCCGTTGCCGCTAT
Source organism: Porphyromonadaceae bacterium (assembly GCA_905372605.1). Taxonomy (GTDB): domain Bacteria; phylum Bacteroidota; class Bacteroidia; order Bacteroidales; family Paludibacteraceae; genus F0058. The sequence goes on along the minus strand of CAJPPQ010000121.1, from coordinate 2,205 downwards.
CGACAAAAACAAGTCTTTTACCGTAGTATTCGGCGACGGAGATATCGAAGTAAATAGCGATTAGATTAAAAAAAACCATCCTCTAATGATAAGCAAAAGAGGATAGTGTTACTTTTTGTGGTAGTCTTTCTTTTAGACGGCTTCTTTCTTTTCGATTGCCAGCTTACCACGATAATAGCCACATTCGGGACACACCGTGTGATACACGTGCATTGCTCCACAATGCGAACATACCGCCAAAGTAGGAGCTATAGCCTTATCGTGTGTACGGCGTTTTGCTTGTCTGGTCCTCGAATGTCTGTTTCTTGGATTTGCCATTTTCTAATTATTTATTTAAAATTTATCACTAATATTTTTTAGAGCCGACCAACGCGGGTCAACTTCGGTTTTCTTATCGTTCGGTTCCCTATTTTTGGAGTATTTCTCGAAGATTTCCGACATCTCTTTATCGCATTTTCCGTCGGGATGTACTTTCCTTATCGGTATCGACAACAGAATTTCTTCGTTGAGCAAGGGCTCTATATCTATTACCCCCTCGTGGTATTCGATATCCAACTCATCGGAGTTAAGCAGGTTGCCATTCGATTCCAATTTCATATTAATAGTCTGCTCCGAAGAGATATCTAAAGACATATTTTTCAAACATCTATCGCATGGCACATAAACCGTTCCTTGTATCGAGACAGATAGCTTTACTACAGAAGTTTGTTTGTCTACCTCTATCTCTACCAAAATATCTCCCGATACATCGGAATGATAGTCGGATTTTTCAAAATAGTCGTCATTAAGTCGATATTCGAGAGTACTTTTACCGATAGGTAATGTCTTAATATCGAGATGAAAATCTATTTTGTCAATCATTTTACCCTCAAAAATAAAAGTCTGCAAAGGTACTACTTTTTTTGAAGTTATAAAAACTAATTATATCGATTGCCTTATAAAACCTCCTTTTTTAACAGAAATACCTTGTTTCACGATTGATAAACAAAACCAATAATTCGACATAACACGCTGATAATATCGCAATCACAAAATAATATTTGTTTTGTAAACTCAATTCCTTCTCTTTTTTTCTAAAAAAAATTGTTTGTCGAAAAATAAAATGTAACTTTACACTCTGAAAAGTTGAGCGGATTTTATCTGTTCAATATAGTTCATCGATTACAAATTTCAAACAAGAAAAAGACATGGCACTAAACAAAGTATTTTTAATTGGCAATGTGGGTAAAGACCCCGAAGTACACTATTTCGACTCCAATACACGTAAAGCATCGTTCACTTTGGCCACTACCGACAGAGGATTTACCCGAATCGACGGTACGGCTGTACCCGAACGTACCGAATGGCACAATATAGTCGTTTGGAGAGGATTGGCAGAGGTAGTAGAGAAGTATGTGCGAAAAGGCAGTAAATTGTTTATAGAAGGCAAGATAACGAGTCGTTCGTACGAAGACAAAAGCGGAGTAAAACGCTATGTAACAGAGATTACAGCCGAGAACCTTGAACTTCTGAATCGTACCAATGCTACTTCCGACGACAGTCAGATGCCAAGCCAGTCGGCACAAGGAAATCAATACGATTACACGGATTCGATAAGCAATACGCCCGACGATAGCGATTTACCTTTTTGATACTTTCTCGTGTATCTGCAAAAGAAAGGGGTTGATTTCCAACCTCTTTCTTTTGTAATGGCATTGTGACGGTAAAAGATTCGACCGTCGGCACAAGACAGTATTTTCTTATAGACTAAGTATCTGGTCGCCGTGCGTAGCGGTTTTTATATCGCGAGGAGTAAATATTTTTTCGATAACTCCCTGCTCGTCGATAATGAATGTAGTGCGTAACATTCCCATATACTTCCTGCCATACATCGACTTTTCGCCCCACGTGCCAAACTGCTCTGCCAAAGTTTTTTCCGTATCTGCCACGAGGTCAAAAGGAAGTTGGTGGCGTTCGATAAACTTTGTGTGCGACTGCCGGCTGTCGACGCTGACGCCCACTACCTCATAGCCTTTTGCACGCAGTTCGGAGTAGTTGTCTCGCAAACTGCAAGCCTCTGCCGTACAACCCGATGTATTGTCTTTCGGGTAAAAATAGAGTATCAGTTTACGCCCGCTGTAGTCGCTGAGCTTTATCTCTTTGCCATCTTGTGATATGCCCAATATCTCGGGGGCTTTGTCGCCTACTTTTAGTGCCATTGTCGTT
>CAJPPQ010000120.1 GCA_905372605.1 Porphyromonadaceae bacterium | reverse complement strand
TACTTCATCGAAAAAGGTGCGTATGCTCTATAAAAATCATTGGGACGAGACATCACTCGTTTCGCAGCAAATAATGATAAAAGCCGGTATCGAATCGGTAGACATTGAAGTTAAGCAGGATTACGTAAAAATACTTCTAGGATTGTTTCGTAAAAAGACGACACTCAAATAATAGGAACAAACTATAATCTTTTGATTATGAAACGCAAAGGATATATTACTCTTATCATACTCTCACTAATATCTATTAGAGTATCTGCACAAAGCTTTCAGGTAGACGCTCAAATCGATTCTACAATCATTTATATAGGACAGCAGTGCAATATTACTTTCAGTATATCTCAGAAACCTGATTTAAAAGTAATTACTCCTATATTTAAAGATACTATCACCAAAGGTATAGAGATAATTGGCAGTTCTATAGATACTATTGTAAATAAAGACGGTTATATAACTGTCAGACAGAACTATCTGATAACGGCATTCGATTCGGCACTTTACTATATTCCCGAGTTCCCGTTCGTAGCTAACGGCGATACCATATATAGCTATTCGTTATCGCTCAAGGTATTGACTGTACCGATAGACACTACATCGCAAGAAATAGCCATAGCCGACATCAAACCTATCGTAGACGCTCCGATAGATTGGCGTTCGCTGATAGTAAAAATATTAATCGGGGTGCTTATCATAGCTATTGTGCTGATTATATATATATTAGTAAGACGATATATAAAAAAGAAAAAGTTACAAACTCAGACAATAGAGAAATATCCGGCGGTAGTGAAAACCTGCGATGAGATAGCTTTGGAGAAATTGGAAATAATTCGTCGCGAGAAAATCTGGCAAGCAGGCAAGCTAAAAGAGTATTATACAGACGTTACCGACGTTCTTCGTGAGTACATCGAGGCTCGTTTCGGGGTTGTTACCTTCGAACGCACGTCGTCGGAGATTGTAGATAGTTTGTCATTCATACAAAAGACTTATCCTAACGCACTTAACCTTCTATTGCGAATATTCGATACCTCGGATATGGTGAAGTTTGCGAAGTTAGTGCCCGACTTCAATATACATACAGATACGCTAAAAAATGCGGTAGAATTTGTCGATATCACTAAAGAAGGCAAAAACACTTCCGACCAGCAAAATACCACAATATAAATCATTTAATGATAGATCGCAAATAATATGACATATTTAAACCCACAATACTTCTGGCTGCTACTACTCTTGATACCCATAGCTATCTGGCTGATATTGAGAGCCAAGAGAAATGATGCAAGTCTGCAGGTATCGTCGACAAAATCGTTCGATAATATACCGAAGACTCGTAAAATATGGCTGTATTATTTTCCTTCTACGTTGATAATCGCGGTGTTGCTGATAATAGTTTTGGCTCGTCCGCAGACCTCAGACAGCTATAGCAACTCCACAACTGAGGGTATCAACATAGTGATAGCTATGGATATATCGGGATCTATGTTGGCACGCGACTTATCGCCCAACCGATTGGAGGCGGCAAAAGACGTGGGCATAGAGTTTATACTCTCGCGCCCTAACGACAACTTCGGACTTGTAGTCTTTGCCGGCGAGAGTTTCACTCAGTGCCCAATCACAAGCAATCATGCGGCATTGATCAACCTGTTTAAACAAGTCGATTTCGGTATTATCGAAGACGGTACCGCAATAGGATTGGGACTGGCTACAGCTATAAATCGCATCAAAAATGCACAAGGCAAATCGAAGGTAATCATCTTACTTACAGACGGTACTAACAATACGGGCGATATTGCTCCCATCTCGGCAGCCGAGATAGCACAAAGTTTCGGTATCAGAGTCTATACGATAGGTGTCGGTACGAGAGGAATGGCACAAGTGCCGGTACTCGATCCGTTCGGGAACATACACTATACTGAGGCAGAAGTAGTTATCGACGAAAACACACTACAAAAAATAGCTAATACCACAGGCGGTAAATATTTTAGAGCTACCAATACCAACTCTCTCAAACAGATATATTCCGAAATAGATAAGATGGAAAAAACCAAGCTCAAAACCGAGAATTATAGTCGTCGATACGAGCAATATACGCCTTTTTTACTTATAGCATTCGTTATATTGTTGTTAGATATTTTCATCAATATATTTGTACTTAGAAGATTACCTTAAAGTTATCAGAAAAAAATGTTCATCTTTGCAGCACCAAAATTTCTCTATTTATTGATAATCATCCCAATACTCATTGGGTTATATATTTTTGTGCAGATACGCCAACATAAGCGTTTCAAATTATTTGGTAATATGACAACACTCGAAACACTTATGCCAAACGTATCGAAATATCGCCCGCATGTAAAGTTTGGCTTGTTGATGATAGTACTGATATTGATGATTTTAGCATTGGCTCGCCCACAAATGCTAAAAAAACAAGAGAAGGTACGCCGACATGGTATCGAAGCTATGCTTGTACTCGATATATCAAACTCAATGCTTACAGAAGACATTGCCCCCAATCGCCTCGAATATTCGAAAATGTTGCTCTCACAGCTAATAGACAGACTTACAAACGATAAGACCGGACTTATAGTCTTTGCCGGCGATGCATTCATACAGATGCCAATAACGTCTGACAATGTTAGTGCGAAAATGTTTCTGAAAACAATAAAACCGGAACTCATACAGAGACAAGGAACTGCCATCGGTTCGGCGATAGACCTTGCAGTTCAGTCGTTTGATAAGACAAAACAACAAGACAGGGCAATATTTCTCATTACCGACGCCGAAAATCACGAAGACAACGCCGTAGAAGCAGCAAAGATGGCAGCCGATAAAAATATCTCAGTCAATGTGGTAGGTGTGGGCAATCCTAATGGCAGTCCTATACCGATAGCAGGGACAATGGACTATATGAAAGACAAAGACGGCAATGTAATAGTATCGAAACTCAACGAAGATCTCGGACGACAAATAGCTTCTGCGGGTAATGGTATATATGTGAGAGCCAACAACTCAAGTACTGTAATAAGAACTCTCGAAAAAGAGATAGACAAGATGCAAAAAGGAGAGTTTTATTCCGTATCCGACGACTACGACGATAAGTTTTATATCCCTGTCTGGTTGGCATTGTTTTTATTATTAATAGAGTATTTTATGCTACGTCGTAAAAATAAGAGACTTAGCCGTATCAACATTTTTGAAAAAAGATAAATGAATATGAGATATAAAATATTGATTATTTTATCGTTATGTAGCATATATATATATGCTCAAAAAGAGAGCAAAAGTGTAAAAGAAGGTAATAAACTATATGATGCTCAGAAGTTTACCGAAGCCCAAAAGAAATACGAAGAGGGTATATCTCGAAATGCCGATAGCTATTCGGCTAATTTCAATCTCGGAAACGCACTGTATCGTCAGAAAAAATTCAACGAAGCATACGATAAATATGTAAAAGCCTCATCTGTAACAAAAAACAAAAAGCAGATAGCTGCCGCTTTTCATAATCTCGGAAATGCTCTGATGGAAGAAAAGCAATATGAAAAAAGTATCGAAGCCTATAAACAGTCGCTCAAATCGAATCCCAAAGACGACGAAACACGTTATAATCTGGCTGTAGCACAATATATGTTGCGACAACAGCAACAGCAGCAAC
>CAJPPQ010000119.1 GCA_905372605.1 Porphyromonadaceae bacterium | reverse complement strand
AACAGATATTTATATCCAAGAAAGCTATCGAAGGTTTTCCCGAACCGATATGGGTAGAGTAACACTGTCAGAAAGAGATGAAATTCACGATAAGGAGACAGGAAGATAAACAAGCGGTGCTATCGTACTTGGAGAAGCTACCGACGGATAAGCCGTATTACGCCGAGATAAAGCAGATACGCCTCCGTCGTACTATCGACCAGAACAGCCTATACTGGCTATGGCTCAAATGTTTGCAAGACGAGACGGGAGAAGATAAGGAGAGGCTACACGAGTACTTTAAGGCGAGGTATTTAGGCGTTAGTACTGTGGAGGTATTTGGGGTAGACGTGCAGATGTCGGCAAGTACGACGAAGCTCGACACAAAAGAGATGACGCATTACCTCGACCGAATACAGCAGTTTGCACTTGCAGATTTAGGTATCGCTCTACCAAATCCCTCCGATTTATACTGGGAGCAGTTCTACCAGAAGTATAAGGGGTGGATTTGAGTCAATTAAGAATGAAAAATTACGAGTTACGAATTAGAAATAAGTCGGTACAAATAATATGCAGATAAACGAAAAGCAAAGGTTAGCGTATAATTATCTCCGCGATGACGATTACACTTACCTCGTATACGGAGGTGGTGGCGGAGGTGGTAAATCGTGGCTCGGCTGCGAGTGGTTAATGCAATGTTGTTACTACTTACCTGGTACTCGTTGGTTTATTGGACGTAACAATATAAAAGACTGTCGGGAGTCTGTATTGGTTACTTGGCGTTTGGTGGCAAATTATTACGGATTTACCGGTTACAAGATATCGAACGATAGCATACGGTTCGACAACGGCAGCGAGGTGATACTCCTTGACCTCACGTTTTACCCGAAGAAAGACCCTCTATATGAGCGTTTCGGCTCGAAGGAGTTCACAGGGGGGTGGATAGAAGAAGCAGGTGAGGTGCATTTTTTGGCATTCGAAGTGCTGAGATCACGTATCGGGCGATACAATAATGTGCGTTATGGTCTTCGTCCGAAGATGCTTATCACTTGTAACCCCAAAAAGAATTGGCTGTACAAGGAAATATACAAGCCGTTCGCTAAGGGGAAGTTACAGAAGCCGTATTGTTTTGTTCGGGCGTTACCGAACGACAACCCCTTTTTACCTCCCGATTATATCGAAACGCTGAAAGGTATAAAAGACAAAGCAACACGAGAGAGGCTGCTATATGGAAATTGGGACTATGAGGATGACCCGTCGGCATTGTGCAGCTTCGACGCTATATCGGACGTATTCACGAATACGGCACCGTCGAGTACACGCAAGGCTATCAGTGCCGACCTTGCTATGCAGGGGCGAGATAGGTTTATTGCGGGTTCGTGGCGTGGACTGCGATGCACGGTGAAGATAGACAAGGACAAGGCGACAGGTAGGTCGATAGAAACGGATTTGGCTCAACTGATGAAGACCGACGGCGTCGGTAGGTCGCAGACGGTAGCCGATAGCGACGGTCTGGGGGCATACTTAGAGAGCTACCTGACGGGGATAAAGACATTTCACGGCGGAAGCAAACCGTTCGATAGTACGTATAGCTCGCTGAAAGACGAATGTGCATATAAACTTGCAGAGGCTATCAATAACCGGTGGCTGCAAATCATCTGCACCAAAGAGCAGGAGCAGGTGATAATGGAGGAGCTCCAACTGTTGATGGCGGACAATGTAGACAACGACAAAGGCAAGAAGCGTATCGTATCAAAAGAGCGAATGAAACAGATAATACAACGCTCACCCGACTACCTCGATATGTTAATTATGGGAATGTATGCGGAGGTGCGTCCACAGAATGCAGGAATAAGACGAATTAGTTGTTAATCCTAAATTTATTTAGGAACAACAAAGCGGGGTTATTTGTAATTTTGAATTAAATCAATAAACTGATAATGAATAAAATAAGCAAGGATTTTATTTTCAAGGATAATCCAAGAAAAATTACCGACAAGCAGCTATCGCGTTTGGAGAGAGATTTGCACAGGTTCGGCGATTTGTCGGGTGTGGTGTATTGCCGCAACAATAAGGCGTACGTCGGTGGAAATCAGGGGTCGAAGATATTCGACGGCTCACAGATAACGATAATAAAGGAATATGATGAGCCATTGCACGATAAGACTGTTGCTATTGGTTTTATCGAATGGAATAGCAGCAAATACCTATATCGGGAGGTAGAGTTCTCAGAGAGTGAATTTCGCGAGGCTTGTATTGTAGCCAACAACGACGGCGGCGATTGGGACTTCGACCTGCTCCAAGAGTGGAATATGGACGAGTTAGCGAGTTGGGATTTTGATACTTCGTTTTTTAATGAAGAAAACAACGAGTATCCGACAGAGCTAACACAAGAGAAAAAAGAGGCGTTGCCTTCTGTAAAGATAACGTTTAAAACGATTAAACAGATGGAAAGTTTTGAGAAAGAACTGAAGCCTATTATCGATAGATACGATGGAGCTTATTATTCAGTATCGGCAGGAGAGATATGAGGATAGAGAAAGCATCGGGTAAGGCAATACGTTATGCCTGTTTAAATTTTCACTACGCCAAATCAGTGCCGCAAATTCGAATTGGTTATTCTGTTTTCAATGATAATGGGGAATGGTGCGGAGTGATATTATACTCTAATGGAGCTAATCCAAGAATAGCTAATGAATATGGGCTTGTACAGGGGCAAGTAGTTGAACTCGTCAGAGTGGCACTGAACGGCAAGCAAGAATACACATCACAAGCCCTTGCAATGTCGCTCAAACAACTCAGACAAGACGCTCCTGCAGTTAAAATAGTTGTGAGCTTTGCCGATAGAAATCAAAATCACATAGGCACAATATATCAAGCAACAAATTGGTATTATATCGATGAACGCTCAGCCGAATGTGGCATATTGCTGAATGGCAGACTGACACACCGCAGGAGTGTAGGCAAGAAATATGGCAATAGTTCTATCGAGTGGTTACGAAAGAATGTAGACCCGAATGCCCGTATAGTCAATGGAAAAACAAAAATAAAATATGTGTTTGCTCTCGATAGGCGTTACAACTCGATGATTGCCAAGAGTAGCAAACCATATCCTAAAAAGGAAGAAACAGAAAGCTTAACGCAATAAACTAACTGCAAGATGGCAAGAGGAAGAAGAAAAGACGAGGTTGAAACTGACAGACAGATAATAATGCCGCTGTATTTCAAGGGGCATACGCTCAGAGATATAGCTGCTCGTTGTACGGCACAGACAGGTAGGTACGTATCACACATAACGGTGCGAGCCGACATAAAGAATATGCTCGAAGACTTTCGCCGCGAACGCAACGATATGATAGAGTATAATCTGACAATCGAACTGGAAAAGATAAATGTGCTTGAACTCGAATATTGGCAGGGGTGGGAGAAATCAAAAACAGACAAACGGCAGAAGTCGATGAAAAGACGTGAATCGTCGGATAGCAAGAGCAATAACTACACAGAACAAAGTGAGACCGAAATGGTGAATATGGGCGACCCTCGTTATCTGGCGGGTGTGCAGTGGTGTATAGATATGAGGTGTAAACTGCTCGGCATAGAAGCACCTAAACGTGTAGATGTAACATCGGCGGGAGAAAAGATAGAATTTAAGGGATTTAATTTTTTACCGTATACGAAAT
>CAJPPQ010000118.1 GCA_905372605.1 Porphyromonadaceae bacterium | reverse complement strand
CGCGACCCCGACCTTGGCAAGGTCGTGCTCTACCAACTGAGCTATTTCCGCAAATAAAACAACTGCAAAGGTAATACTTTTTTTAATACAACCAGCAACATCTCAGATGATACTATTTCAGAAATTTGATGTACTTTTGCAAGCAAAATACGGTACAAAGATGGTGATTGATTTAGACGAACTTAACCTTATTATTTTGGCGGTAGGCACAGTGGCAATACTTGCTGCATTTGTCGTACAGGTATATTATTACTTACACTATTTTTCGGCAATAATAGCAGAAAATCGCAAGAGGAAACGAAACAATTTCTCCACACATAACAGCCCTACACCGCCCGTATCGGTCATTATCTGTGCCCGAAACGAAGAAGATAACTTACGCGAGTTTTTACCGAAAGTATTGGAGCAAGACTATCCCAATTTCGAAGTAATAGTGGTCAACGATGCTTCGGAAGACAATACCTCACAAGTGCTCGACGACTTTGCGAAGCTATATCCCCATCTATATGTAACCAATATGCCCAACGATATTAATATTATAAGCCGAAAGAAACTTGCTGTTACCGTAGGTGTAAAGGCAGCGAAAAACGAACTTCTGCTCATGACCGATGCCGACTGCTATCCCGCTTCTAAAGATTGGATAAGGTCGATGGTGTCGAACGTAACCGACGGTATTGAGTTCGTCGTGGGTTATGGAGACTATATCACCGAGCGAAGTATCGTAAACCGACTTATAACATACGATACACTCTTCATAGCAATGCAATATATGGGCTTCGCTCTGAGGGGTAAGCCCTATATGGCTGTCGGACGCAACTTCCTTTACCGCAAATCTACATTCTACAAATACAAAGGCTTTGCCGGACACCTACACATCGTCTCGGGCGACGACGACCTGCTCATAAATAAGGCAGGAAACGCCACAAATACGGCTGTAGCCACCAGAGCCGAGAGCAAAACAATGTCGGTAGCAGAGCCTACGATGTCAAAGTGGCTACTGCAGAAGAGCCGACACCTGACATCGTCGAGCCTATACACCAAAAGTAGCCGACGACGTATCGGAGGTGAAGTCGCAAGCCGTGCCCTATTCTACCTGCTTGTTGTGTGCGGATTGGCGTATGCAGACTTGTATGTAAGTGCGTTCGTATTGTCGCTATTCGTATTGAGGTACACTATGCAGGCTGTGGTAATAAACAAAACGGCAAAACGATTGCAGTCGAGGCGATACTCGATATCTATATTAATATTCGATATTGTGCTGCCCGTAATATCGTTGTGGCTTATGATAAAGGGATGCATTAGAAAAAAATGATACCGAGCAATATACCCCCGACTCGATAGGATTAAAACTTTTTTATTATAACTCATATTTAGCTAAAAAAGCAAGATGAAAAGAATAGTATTGATACGACACGGCGAAAGCATTTGGAACAAAGAAAATCGTTTCACAGGCTGGACCGACGTCGACCTCACAGAGACAGGCTTAAAAGAGGCCGAAAAAGCAGGCGAGCTACTCCGCAAAGAGGGCTTCCGTTTCCAGAGAGCTTTCACCTCGTACCTCAAACGAGCCAACAAGACACTAAACGTGATACTCGATAAGATGGACCTCGACTACATCCCGATAGAGAAGTCGTGGCGACTCAACGAAAAACATTATGGCAATCTGCAAGGGCTCAACAAAGCTGAGACTGCTGCAAAATACGGCGACGAACAAGTGTTGATATGGCGTAGGAGCTACGACATACCGCCTGCCCCACTCGGCAACGACGACCCTCGCTCGGCTCTGAACGACCCCCGATATGCCGACGTACCAAAGATATATCTGCCAAATACGGAGTCGCTATCGGACTGTGTAGGACGTACTATGCCCTATTGGCATACAAGAATATTCCCATCGCTAAAGAGCTGCGACAGCATAATAGTAGCCGCTCACGGCAATTCGCTACGAGGTATAATAAAATACCTAAAAAATATTTCGGATGCCGACATAGTGAACCTCAACTTACCTACTGCCGTACCGTATGTATTCGAATTCGACGACGAACTGAACATATCGACCCTCAGAGACTATTTCCTCGGCGACCCCGAAGAGATTAAGAAACTTATGGAGGCAGTAGCCAATCAGGGTAAAACAAAGTAACATACAGACCGAAGGCAAAACCACAAACGAGCAATATTATTTCACCGAAAACAAAAAAACATCCATATCAAAAAACACATTTTATGCTCGATATAAAAGAGATATATGAGATATTCAAGACCTGTCCGAGAATAACGATAGACAGCAGACATTGCCCGAAAGACTCCATCTTCGTAGCTCTCAGAGGCGACAATACCGACGGAAATCTATTCGCGGCAAAGGCTCTCGAAAACGGGTCTCGATATGCTATCGTCGACCGCAAAGAGATAGCCGTCGACGACAGATACATCGTAGTCGACGATACTCTGACTACTCTGCAAGACCTGGCACGGTATCACCGAACGCAGATGAAGGCAAAAATAATAGCCATCACCGGCACCAACGGCAAAACGACTACCAAAGAACTCATAGCTCAAGTATTATCGCAAAAATACGATACTCTGTATACCGAGAAAAACTACAACAACCATATAGGAGTGCCTCTGACGCTACTACGGCTCGACGAAAGCCACCGCTTCGGGGTAGTCGAAATGGGAGCAAACCACAAAGGCGAGATAGCTCAGCTATGTAGTATCGTTCAACCCGACTTCGGGCTTGTAACGAACTTCGGACGCGCTCACATCGAAGGATTCGGGTCATTTGAGGGAGTGGTAGAAGCCAAGACCGAACTTTTCGACTATATCAGAGAACACAAAGGCAGAGTTTTCGTAAATATCGGCAACGAACTCATGGTGCGACAGTCGCAGGGAATCGGCAATATCTCGTATGCCATCAATAGTGACAAAGCCGACGTAAGCGGATACGTTTCGCAGCAAGACCCTTGTATCACTATTTCGTGGGCATCGCAGCGATTTTCGGTAACGGCTCAGACGGTGAAGACAAACATCGTAGGCAGCTACAACGCTGAGAATCTACTGGCGGCAATCGTGGTAGGCCTCTTTTTCGAGGTCGACCCACAGAGTATCGATATCGCATTGAGCCAATATATTCCCAAAAATCACCGCTCGCAATATATGAAGACCGACCGAAACGAACTTATAGTCGACGCATACAACGCCAATCCGTCGAGTATGGAGGCGGCTATAAGAAATTTCGCTTCGCTACAATATCCTCACAAGACACTGATACTCGGCGATATGCTCGAACTCGGCGAAAACACACTTGCCGACCACACCAACATAATGAAGATAGTCGAAGAGCAAGGGTTCGACAAAGTAATACTCGTCGGAAAGATTTTCGCCAAGACACAGTCGGGATACACCGCTTTCGATAACGTCGACGGACTGATAGAATATCTCACGTCGGCACCAATAAGCGGCTCGGCAATACTACTGAAAGGCTCCAACAGTATCGGACTCGAGCGTTTGATAGAATATTTATAACTTTTCGGAACAAAAGTAGTATCGCCCGATACAAACGACTTGTTTTATAATCGTTTAATTGTCGAGGCGTCGGAGTTTTTGTCTCTCGCCTACGATCCATATCAGGTCGTCCTGCTGCAAGACGGTGCTTGCCGAAGGT
>CAJPPQ010000117.1 GCA_905372605.1 Porphyromonadaceae bacterium | reverse complement strand
TCAATTCCTGTAATGTGTTCATATATGCTTGATTATTTTTATTATATTAGATAGAAAAAGACTTAGGATAACTTCAATGGGCAAAGCTCCAAAAATTTCAAGCAAAATTAGGTATAAAATTTGATTCCTGCAATTGTACCTGAATTTACCCCAAAACAATTATATTTCATACATACTTTTTATCTAATAACAAATTGATAAGCCCACAGCAAAATATTAAACAGTATTGTCTAAAAACGACTTACAAATTCCAGCGTAAGCCGACGTATATCTTGCGTCCATGAGTAGGAGCGTATATCATTGTGGCATCAAAATCGGCAGAAAACGGGTTGCCAACGTCGACGATAGGATTCGCTTGAGTGTAGTCGAAGATGTTTTCGGCTCCCAGATATATACTCCACGCTCCGAAATTGCGTGTTGCCTGAGCATTGCTCAGAAAAAATGTACTAAATTCTCGCTCCCATCGAGGATTGGCAGGATCGGGGTCGGCAAGGCGTCCGCCGCCGTTAGCCTGAATGGTGTAGTCGAACTGCCACTTCTTGAACTTAGTATAATACGAAAGAGTAAGGAAACTCTTCCAGCGATTTGTAAAGGGTTTCGTACGAAGAGTGCCGCCGATATTCTGCTTAACGTCGGTGATACGGTGTGCAGCAGTGAAGCTGAACCCTTTGAATAGCTCCATCGTCGCTTCTATCTGCAGATTGTGTGCATACGACAAGCCTTGCAGACTATACACGTTTACCTCGTGAGCATCTTTGTCGATGTCTATCACCGCTTGGCTCTCGAAGTGTGTATAGAAATACTCAGCATTCACGGAGAGTTCTTTGTCTTTTATTGGGATGTAAAACGAACTGCTTAGTCCACCGTTCCATGCACTCTCGAGGATATAATCGTCGGCGACATTGAAACGTCGACTGCTTGCGAGCATAAAGTTGTTTTCTGCAAATATGTTAGCCGACCGATAACCTTTGCCCACGGCGGCACGTATGTTTATGTTGTGTATAGGCGAATATTTTATGTGCAGACGCGGCGTAAGTATCATTCTCTCGAAATAAGCGTTGTAGTCGTTGCGAAGCCCTGCCTGAACGACGAACTTATCGGCAAGATTGTAAGTGTATTCGGCAAATACACCCGAGACAAACTCCTTTTTGCCCGTACTTTTGCTCAGAGGCATAGCCAAAACGTTTTGGAGGTCTTCGGCAAAACGGTCGTACGAGGTACTCCAACCGATGGATATTTTATTGTTCTGAGTTATCTGTGTTTGGAAAATAAGGTTTGAGTAAAATGAAAGTTGGCTACCATCGTATTTGCGACGACCGTATGTAGATTCGAGCTCTTGCAGCGATCCTTTCAGTATAAGTCCGACGCTCATATCTCTGTCGTTGTCGAAGATATAGCCGTTTTTCCAGAAAGCATCGTAGCGTTTAGTCTCGATATCGATATTGTAGCTACCCTCAAGCTGTCCGCCCATACGTCTTTCGTATATTCCGTGCAGGAGTAGCTGCGATATGAGTCCTCCTTTGCGGTAATACCAGCGATTGATGCCGTTGAATTGCCGTATCATAGGCATATCGTAGAAATTGTCGTTGTTGCGGTCTTGTTTTAACAGTTCATCGGAGGCATGTAGCAGTATGCCCGTATGTAGCGACTCATTGAGTTTTATAGCGGCGTCGGCATTGAGCTCGACCTTGCCCGCATCGCTTAGAAATAGATTTGCCGAGAGTTTATCGGCGTTCTGAGGTTTCTTATATTCGACGTTTATCTGCCCTGTAATAGCTTCGTATCCGTTGACGACCGAACCCGCCCCTTTGGTAATCTGTATGCTCTCCATAAAAGGACCCGGTATGTATCCGAGTCCGTAGGGAGTGGCTATGCCTTTGAGGTTAGGCACTTGTTCGGTCATAAGCTGCACGTAGAGTCCGCTGAGTCCGAGTAGCTTTATCTGCTTTGCTCCTGTGGCAGCATCGCTGTAGCTGACGTCGACGGAAGGATTGGTCTCGAAACTCTCCGACAGGTTGCAGCAAGCAGCTCTACGTAGCTCCGATGAGTTTATCTTCTGTACGTTCATCGTCGACAGACGGTCGTTGACAGTGCTTTTTCGCTCCGATACGACGGTTACGCCTTCCAGATTGTTGTTGCGCTGGCTGAGAACAACGACTATATCCCGTTCGCCTTTTTCTACCTTACGTCGTATTTCGGCATACTCTACAGAGCTTATGTTTAGCGTATCGGACTCTTCCGAGAGAGCTATCTCGAACCGTCCGTCGACGTTGGTGATAGTACCCGTATCGGTACCTTGCCAAGAGACATAAGCTCCTGCTATCGGATGGTTGTCGGCTGTCGTTACAATACCCGTTATCTGCGACCACAAAGACAATGGCAGTAAAATATATAAGGCTGCAAATACTATTCTTTTCATTATATTAATCGGTAAGGTTAGTCTGAGAAAAATGTTATACTTTTGCAAAAGTAATTCTTATTTGCGTAATACACATTTAGCGATAGATTAATAGTCACGTTTTTTTTGAGAATTAATATTCATTCATACAATAATGTATCATATCCCCGTATTGCTGCCTGAGAGTATAGAAGCCTTAGCCATAAAGCCCGACGGCATCTACGTCGACTGTACTTTCGGCGGTGGTGGGCATTCGAGGGCAATCCTCGACCGCCTCGACCACAACGGCAGACTCTACGGATTCGACCGCGACAAAGATGCTCGCGAAAACGTACCCCACGACGAACGTTTTACCTTCGTCAGAGGCAACTTCAAACATATCGGCAATTTCCTGAGATACTACGGTATCGCTCACGTCGACGGCATTATAGCCGACCTCGGGGTGTCGTCGCACCACTTCGACGAAGCCGAGCGAGGCTTTTCGTACCGTTTCGACGGAGCTCTCGATATGAGGATGAACCGCAACGCCGACTTTACAGCCGACAAACTAATAAATAATTACTCCGAAGACGACCTCGCCGACCTACTCTATCGCTATGGCGAAGTGCGTGCCGCTCGACGTATTGCGGCGGCTATAGTGCGTCGGAGGCAGGCGGCGCCAATTCGTACTATCGCCGAACTGCTCGAAGTGCTAAAGCCTTTTTGCACGAAAGGGAAAGAAAATAAAGACCTTGCACCCATATTTCAGGCTATCCGTATCGAAGTCAATGCCGAGATGGACGCTCTGAAAATGATGCTACTACAGTCTGTCGATTTGCTGGCTAAAGGGGGCAGAATCGCCGTCATAGCCTACCATTCGATAGAAGACCGCATAGTGAAAAACTTCCTTCGAAGCGGAAACTTCGAGGGGACGATCCAAAAGGATTTTTACGGCAACGTCGTATCGCCTTTCGTGAACGTATCGAAAGCAATCGTAAGCACAGCCGACGAAATCACCGTCAACGGCAGAGCACGCAGCGCCCGCCTACGCTTCGCCGAAAAATCATGATTATAGTGTAAATAATTAATAGATAAGTTAGTGCACTGCCCAACTCTCGTCGTTCGGATTGTTGCGGAAGCGGAGTAGTCGCTCTACGTCGCTGTCTTTGATATATCCGCAGGAGGCAGCCACTCGTATCAATACGTCGAAGTTCGACAGGCTAACGTTCTTCACACCCGCTTTTGCCAGATTGTCTATGCCGCGTTGCATACCGTAGGTAAATATGCTC
>CAJPPQ010000116.1 GCA_905372605.1 Porphyromonadaceae bacterium | reverse complement strand
TTATAACTCTATAGTCTGAGGCTGCCTTTTTTGCGGGTAGCCTCTTTTTGTTTCCGCCCTACATTCCCACCCCTAACCCCTAATCCCTAATCCCTAATACCCCGCTTCAACGCTTACACGTTTAAACACAAAAAATATTATCTTTGTCGCTCGGTTATGAGCGATAAAGAAAAAACAAAGTGGCAGGGACGTGCCGGCGGCGGCAATCTCGGTCAGCGTCTGTTGATAGTACTACTGCGAGTAGTCCCTATAAGGCTGATATACTGCGTTTCGGCGGCGACAGTACCATTTTATATCATATTTGCATATAGTAGATACAGAGCTATATACCGATATTTCAGAGAGCAGTGGAGGCTCTCGCCTTGTGGGGCATTCTGCCGTGCATATCGCAATCACGTGATTTTCTCGCAGATAGTGGTAGATAGATTTGCCGTATTTGCGGGTAAAAAAGATATTTTCGATACCGAAATAGATGGTTACGACATTTTCGACGAGCTAAACCGACATAGCAAGGGATTCGTAATGGTCAGTTCGCATATCGGTAATTACGAAATAACGGGTTACGTACTGAAACCCGACAAAAAGAGGATCAACAGCCTCGTTTTCGCCTCAGAGACCGCTCTGGTAGCTCAAAACCGCTTCGCCATAATGGGCGACAACAATATAAATATCGTGCCCGTTGCCGACGATATGTCGCACATATTTACCGTAAGCCACGCTCTGCAAGATGGGCAGATAGTATCGGCAGTAGCCGACCGTATCAACGGCTCCGACAAGCACATAAAGTGTCGTCTGCTACAAGGAGAGGCTCTCTTTCCTGCGGGCATATTTACTCTGGCGGCAACGTTCGAAGTGGAGGTCGTAGCAGTATTTACGCTCAAGGTATCGCCCACAAAATATCGCACTCTGATACGTCGGCTCGAAATCGGCTTTCCCGCAGACGGTACGGCGCTATCGAAGAGTCGGCGAGCCTCGCTACTTGTGGAAGCCTACGCTGTGGAGATGGAAAAAGTATTGGCACAATACCCCGAGCAGTGGTTCAATTTCTACGACTTCTGGCAATGATTTCGGGGTTGTAATACGATGATAGTTAAGTGTTTTGTTGGCTGCGACAGCGGTCGACGAAGTCCCATATCTCATCTGTCTTGTCGGGGAGAAACCAATGTATCGTAGGGTCGCCGTTGAACCACGAGAGTTGTTTCTTGGCATAATGGCGAGTATTTCGCTGAATAAGCTCTATGGCTCTATCGAGACCATATTCGCCCTCGATATGCGAAAACATCTCTTTGTATCCGACTGTATTCAAGGCGTTAAGGTGTCGGCGGTCGTAGACCGATATAGCCTCTTGGTATAGCCCTTGCTCGATCATTTCGTTTACACGCCTGTTTATCCTTTCGTATAGCAATTCTCGAGGAAGGCAGACTCCTATTTTCACTATCTTAAACGATCGTTGTTTTACGCTGTTTGTGCGTATCTCGGAGAATCGACGCCCCGTCTGGTAGCACACTTCGAGAGCGTGCAGCATACGCTTCACGTTGCGTAAATCCACTTCGCCGTAATGCTGTGGGTCGACGAGCCTAAGACGTCGCCTGACCTCTTCTATACCGTGCTCTTCGTATATGCGGCGCACGTCGGTACGAATCTCGTCGTCGATAGCGGGTATGTCGTCGATACCCTTACAAACGGCATCGATATACAGCATCGAGCCGCCTACCATCAGCGCACAGCCATTTGCCGCAATTTCTTGCTCTATTACAGGAATGGCATCCGCTTCGAATTGTCCGGCACTGTAATGCTCTTCTATCGACCGAGTAGCTATAAAGTGATGTCTTACCTTGCTCAGCTGCAATGCCGAGGGCGAAGCCACTCCTATACGGAGCTCTCGATATATCTGACGCGAATCGCACGAAACGATAGACGTCTCGAGCCGCAGGGCGACATCGATACTGAGGTCGGTCTTGCCCACGCCCGTAGGTCCGAGTATGACGAAAAGCGTATTCATAGTTAGAGCCGTAAGCAATAGATTGCGAGGTTGTTGCGTTGGGTAAAAGACAAAAGTCTTTTGCCCGAGGTTTGTCGTTTTTTTAGACAAAATATAGCGAATATCAGAGGCTCCACTCGAAGCCCTCTTTGGTATCTTTCACCACGAATCCGTACGATGCCAATTCGTCTCTTATCCTATCGGACAGAGCCCAGTTTTTGCTTTGCTTTGCCTCCAATCGAAGCGATAATAGAAGGTCTACGGCTTTTTTGTAGCTATCGAGATATTGCGAGCTGCTTTGTTCGGTCTGCAAACCGAGTATATCGATATAGGTATCGAATAGCTCTTTAAGCGAATCGAGGTCTGTCTGCGATATTGTCGCTTTGGTGTCGTAGACTGTATTTATAGCCTTAGCTGCATCGAATAGATGCGATATTACTATCGGAGTATTGAGGTCGTCGTTCATAGCCTCGCGACACATCGTAGCCCAATCTTTCGTCTCTACCGAAGTAGTTGCCGACGGAGTTATTTTCTTCAGCCTGTCGTATGCTTCCGTCAGTCGCGACAGTCCTTTCTGCGATGCTATAAGAGCCTCGTTCGAGAAGTCGACCGTACTTCGATAGTGTGCCTGTAAGATGAAAAATCTTATTGTCATCGGCGAATAGGCGCTGTCGAGCAGTTTGTGTGAGCCTGTGAAAAACTCTTCGAGTGTGATGAAGTTTCCCAACGACTTACCCATCTTCTGCCCATTGATAGTAATCATGTTGTTGTGCATCCAATATTTCACCGCCTGGTGTCCGACAGCGGCTACCGACTGGGCTATCTCGCATTCGTGGTGTGGAAATATAAGGTCCATACCGCCGCCGTGTATATCGAACTGCTCACCGAGGTACTTCTGACCCATAGCCGAGCATTCGAGGTGCCAGCCAGGGAAGCCGTCGCTCCACTCAGAGTGCCAACGCATTATATGCTCGGCAGAGGCTTTTTTCCAAAGAGCAAAATCGACACTACGACGCTTCTCGCTCTGTCCGTCGAGGCTACGAGTATTCTCTACTATATCGTCTATATTTCTACCCGATAATATGCCGTAGCGGTGATGCTTATTGTATTTTTCGACATCGAAATATACCGAGCCGCCGCTCTCGTAGGCAAAACCGCTATCGAGTATCTTGCGTGCATACTCTATCTGCTCGGGAATATGCCCCGATGCTCTCGGTTCTATCGATGGCGGCAATACGTTGAGAGCCTTCATAGCATCGTGGTATCTGAGAGTAAAATGCTGTACCACTTCCATAGGCTCGAGCTGCTCGAGACGTGCTTTTTTCTCTATCTTGTCTTCGCCGTCGTCGGCATCGTGTTCGAGATGACCCACATCGGTGATATTGCGTACGTATCTCACTTTATAACCGCTGTATTTCAGCCATCTGAAAAGTATATCGAATGTTATGGCAGGGCGTGCGTGTCCTAAGTGTGCATCGCCGTATACGGTAGGTCCGCATACGTACATACCTACCATAGGCTCTTTTATCGGTACGAATAGCTCTTTTTTTCTACTAAGGGTATTGTGAATATATAGTTGATGCTCCATTTATAAAATCATTAAAAGTGTATCTTCTTATTTTACGGCAAATCAATTCTTTTCGAGTCCGAAGGTAAAGCCTTGTCGAACGCGTTCTATGAGTTCGGGAACGATATCTTGATACAATCCGCAGATACCGAAGTCTGCA
>CAJPPQ010000115.1 GCA_905372605.1 Porphyromonadaceae bacterium | reverse complement strand
GTCTTATGCTACGCTCGACCGCAAGGAAAAAACGAATTATAAAATTTTCGGGGCAAAGTTAGGAATAAATTTTGATTTTTGCAATAATAGAGCTTTTTATATGTAGGTTGGTATATATAAAAATAAAGAGGAAGCCTTACACAAGGCTTCCTCTTTATTTTGCATTATTAATCAATCTGTTAGATTTTCTTAGAAAGTTCCGAGAGTTTTGCTTTAAGCTCCGATATCTTGTTGTTCATCTCGTCTACAAGCGAATTACCTTTTTTCGACGACGAATTTAGGAATAGTATGTTATTTTCGTACGAAGCAATCTCTTTTTTTAGCGTATTGTACTCTTTTAGATATTTGTTCGAACTTTCATCGATTGCTTTTTTATTGTCGCTGTAGTTCTGAGGTTGTCTATTGAAAACGATATCGAACTTACTGTCTATAAGAGTCCTAAACTCATTTTGTATTGCTGCTTTGTCTTTTCTCGGCACGAATCCTACCTTGTCGAACTCTGCCATAAACTCTTTAAGCGTAGCAATATCGGCTTCCTTATTTCCTGTCGGCGAAAACTCGCTTACCTTGTCTATTATAGCCCGTTTCTGTTTAAGATTTTCTTCTTCCGTTGCTTTCTGGTCGGAGAATATCTGCTCTCTCTGTTCGAATATATAATCGCAAGCAGCCGAGAACTTTTCCCAAACTTCGTCTGAATGTTTTTTGAAGGTAACGCCTATACTACGCCATTCTTTTTGGAGCTCTTTTATCTTCTCGGTAGCAGCCTTCCAATCGTCAGATGTTTTTAGTGCTTCTGCTTTTTCAAGAAGAGCTTTACGTCTATCCAGATTTTCTGCCATCTCTTCTTTTAAGGCTTTATAGAAAATATTTCTGGCTTTGAAAAAACTATCGCAAGCCGCTCTGAAACGCTTATATATCTTTGTATTGGCTTTCTTAGTTGCAAATCCTATTTTTTTCCACTCTTCTTGTAGTGCCAGTATTTCGTCGAGTTTGTCTTGCCAGCCTTTTCGATTCTTTAGCGATTCGAGGTCGATAGCCTCTGCTTTCTCGCAGATTGCTGTTTTTAGCCTTAGATTTTCTTCTTCTTTCTCTTTTAGCGACTCGAAGTAGGCTTGGTGTTTTTTGTTTATCTTCGAAGATGCCTCTTTAAAACGATTCCATATAGCTTCACGCTCTTCTTTTGCTACCGGCCCTATTTCTCTCCATTCTTCATGTAGTTTTTGTAACGTATTGAATGCCAGTACAGCATTGGGCTCTTCTTCGAGTTTTTCTGCGGCGAGACATAATGTGTTTTTCAACTCAAGGTTTTTCTTGAAATCATATTCACGCAACTCGTTATTTATTTTTATGAGGTCGTAAAACTTTTCCTGATATTTATTGTATGTCTTCCAAATCTCGTTTACAGCCTTTTGTGGTACTTGTCCTATAGCTTTCCACTCTTGTTGCAACTTTCTGAAAGCCGGAATCGTCGTCGATAAGTCGTCTGTGGAGTTTGTCAACTCTTCGAGTTTGGCTAAAATTTCTTCTTTGAGTTTTAGATTCTTTTCTTTTTCTTCTGTAAGCAACGCATTTGCAGATGCCTTCATTTCTTTATACTTACCAAGCAATTGTCTGAAAGTTTCCTCTACACTATCGGCAACTCTCTCTACAACGGTACCTTCATCTCCTTCCGATTGTAAAAGATTCTCTTTATCTTTGTGAAGCCTATAAAACGCTTGTTTTATGGATTCTACAGAACCTTTTATATCGCTTATAACGGCACTTTCAGTCTTTTTCAGTAGTTCTTGCAATTCATTTACAAGTTCTTCGCGAGTATAGCCGACATAGGATTTATTTTTTTCAAGACTATCTCCTCCCTCTTGATTTACAGGCATATCTGTATTCGCAACGACTTCTGTCGTATCTTGCGTACTCTCAGTGGGTTCTACCTTCTTGTCGGAAACTTCCGTAGTGTCGTTTACAATGTTTTCTTGGTTTTCTAAACTGTTCATAATTAAATTAATAGGTTTTGCTTATATGGATAACTGAAACACAAAGGTATAAAATATTCTCTATGTTTATTCGAAAATACCAAAGAAAATATTTGTCAATATCCAATATGCTGTCTATTACATATCATTTAATATGTAGTAATATATTAGTTGATAGGAAAATAAATAAAAATAGAATCTACCCTACGGGGTTAGACTCTATTTCCTACATTAATTAATTTATATATATTTTTGACTATGATTCTTTGCCACTTACCAACTCATTGAATTCTTTGAGGGTAATATCTTTTTTATTTATCTTTACTAACTCTTTTATTTTTGTTACGACTGCTCGCTCGGCTGCTTGCTGATAAAACTGTTCGATAGCACCTTTTTGCTTCATAGACTCTTCTATGTAAGAATTTAATATTTCCTCTTGCGGATTGTTGATACCGTATTGAGCAAATCTCATAGCAATATCCTGACGAGCAGCATCTCTTATCTCTTTATCTTCGATTTTGATATCGTACTTCTCTACGAACGATTTCTTTATCAGATCCCATTTCAGATATTCGAGCATACCGTTGAATTCGGTGTCGGATACCTCTTTATTGGGCTCTTTACTTGTGGTTTGTATCCATCTTTTGAGAAACTCTTCGGGGAATACCACGTTTTTATTCTTGTCTATCAGCATTTTGCGAGCGTCCATACCGAACTTATAATCGCTGTCTGCAGCATATACGTCCGATATTCCCTCTTTTATCTTTTCCTTGAACTCATCGATATTTTTTACCACTCCTTTGCCCAATACTTTATCGAAAAGATCTTGGTCTATATCGGCGTTTTGGTGATTGGTGATATCTTTTATTACATATTCGAAATCTCGGTCGTAGTCTTTCACTTTGTCTTTGTTGATATTAAGCATCGACGATACTTCATATTCATTTTCCATAGCTTTGACGGGATTAAATTTGATTTTAGCCCCTATCTTTTTACCTACGAATAGTTTCTTTTGTTTTGCATCTTTGATATATTTGGGAGTAAGAAGGACGTCTACAGACTCGAGAGGTTCTGTTTTTTCAGTTCCTTCTTCGACGATTTCTTTCATATCTCCCTTTATTACAGATGTTTCTTCGGTCTTTTCACCTGTTACATATTTTCCGAGACGCGAAGCGTGCATATTTATATGTTCGTCGACCATTTCGTCTGTTACGGTAATGGTATAATAGGTGATCTTATCTTTCGTATCGAAGTCGATATTCATTGTAGGACAGAGACCTATATCGAATACAAACTCGAATGTTTCGTCTTTGTCGAAATCTATCGGCTTCTGAATATTCTCGTTGGATATAGGTTCGCCTAAGATATCTATTTTATTGTCCTTTATGTAGTTGTACAACGATTCCGAAATAATTTTATTTACCTCTTCGACGAGTACAGACTTACCGTACATCTTTTTTACAATTCCAATCGGAACGTTACCTGGGCGGAATCCGGGCATTTGTACTTTTTGGCGGTATTCTTTTAGTGATTTCTCTACTTTATCGGCATAGTCTTGCTTGTCGATAGTAAGGATAAGTGTCGAATTACAAGAGTCGACATCGTTTCTAACAATATTCATTCTGTTGTAGTTATGGCTTATTTTAAATAAATAATTTCGAATGGCAAAGGTACAAAAAAAATCCGATTAGCTGACTCTGTCGAAGACAGCTTTTTTTGCCAATATTGTTTGCCCGATACCGCGTGCCGAGAGGAATATTATC
>CAJPPQ010000114.1 GCA_905372605.1 Porphyromonadaceae bacterium | reverse complement strand
TTTTTTGCTATGCAAAAAAAATGTATTACCTTTGCAGCCGTAAATAATTTCTATAGCAATGAGGATGAGGACTCAAAAGAGGAAAACACTACTGCTACACTCTGCGAGGCTGCACACAGTCGCTATCGGTGTGTTAACGAATGTTATCCCCCCCCCCCATTAACTTTTGTTTACTTTTGCAAAGGAGCGGTGGCAGGGGATGCCATAGCCGCAGCAGTGCCCTTGGGACGTATCCTTGCGGCTCACCGCACAGACTCGAATCGCTCTACCGTGAGGCGTTTTTGTCTCAACGGAGACACGTTCGTCTATCGCCGTGGAAACGCAAATCTCCGTACGTCGACAGATTTTACTCTCCTATGTCGCACGTAAATTTATCTGCCGTGAAAAATCGATTTTCCCTGTTCGCTTGTAAAAGTTTCCTTGTAGAGAAGTTCGTTTTCCCTGCTTATAATTTTGCGGCTGTCCGTAGAGAATTTTTGCTACGATACGCTGCTTCAATGCGGGCGACTTATGCGAGAGGCGTTATGAGCCGTACCGTCTGCAACTACAATCGAAATCTATAATATATAAATCAAATTTAAAAAGTAATTCGCTATGAAAGTCAAGTTAATTAGTAAACAGAACCCTATGAAGAGGGAAGAATCGAAATTTTATGCCAACCCCGTCAATATCGGACGTAAGAGCCTTAGCTCGATAGCTACCGATATGGCAGGCCGCTCGTCGCTTACGCGAGGAGATATCGAAAACGTGCTCTCGAACTTTGTCGACCTGCTGCCCGGACTGCTTGCCGACGGTTTCAGCGTACAGCTCGGACGACTCGGGACGATGAGGCTTACCCTTTCGAGTGAGGGTGCCGAAAAGCCCGAAAAGTTCCACACCGACTCTATCAAGCCTAAGGTGGTATTTACTCCGAGCGTAGAGATGAAAGAGAGTATGAATCGTATCTCGTACACGGTCGAGAGGGAGGCTAAGTAATTTCTCATTGCGTTTTTTTGAGGTCAGTATAGTGGCGGCTCGGTACGGAAGAGGCTTTTTTTGATAAGCGTTTTGTTATTGCCTCTTCGACCTGCCGCCTGCTTCTGACGATTTACCGCTAAAAATCGAACACATAAATAATATATTGATATATCACAAAATAAAAATTAAAATACAGAACACGATATGAAGAAAGTTATACTTTTTCTTTTATTCTTCGCTGCCCTCGCTTCCGTAACCGTAGGGCAGAACGCTAATGACTGGTTCGTAACCAGATGGATAGCTCCTGCAAATGGGACTATTAAATTTCCTGCTATTGGAAGTGGATATACTATAAGGTATGTACCTATAGACCATATTACAGGAGCTCCGATAGGTGCTATGCAGACCATATTTCCTGCCTCTTCGGGGCAGGTTATAAGTGGGCTTACTGCAGGGTGGACATATCGTATAGATGCTTTTGGTGGTACATTCAATCAGTTGAGTTTTGATACATATTCCGATAATAAAATAGATATAGTATCTGTAGAACAGTGGGGGACTATCGTATGGAATTCGTTTGCATTAGCTTTTTACGAATGTATAAATATGGACGTGATAGCTACCGACAAACCAAACCTAGTTTCTTGTACCAATTTAGATAGAATGTTTTTCGGTTGTACAAGTCTTGTAAATACCAATAGTTCCATATCGAGTTGGACAACAGATAATGTGGTGGTTTTAGGTGGTATGTTTGCAGGAGCTACCAATTTCAATAAACCTCTAAACTGGAATACGGCGAATGTACAGACTATGGCTTGGATGTTTTCGGGAGCTGTTGCATTTAACCAACCAATAAACTTCGATACCCGTAATGTTCTCGATATGGGACATATGTTTGTAGGTGCCAGTGCGTTCAATAGTCCTTTTGGAAGCAATTGGAATACTGAGAAAGTTACTAATATGGAGAGTATGTTCCGCGACGCTACCGTATTCGACCAGCCGATAGGCAACTGGAATACTTCGCAGGTTGTCGATATGAAGCGAATGTTCGAGATGGCTCGTGCATTCAATCAGGATATAAGTGGTTGGAATACCGAAAAGGTTCAAAATATGGGAGGTATGTTTAATGGAGCAGTTGCCTTCAATCAACCTATCGGCGGCTGGAATACGCAGAGTCTCGAGAGTACTTTTGCTATGTTTTGGGGAGCTACTTCCTTTAACAAACCCCTAAACTGGAATACTCCGAACTTAAACAATACTTACGGTATGTTCAACGGAGCTACTTCATTCAATAGCCCATTGACATTCAGCTCCACTGCAAACGTAACCAATATGATGAATATGTTCAATGGAGCAACATCTTTCAATCAACCGCTTAATTTCAATACGCAGAGCGTTACCAATATGTCGGCGATGTTTTATAATGCCCATTCGTTCAATAATGACTTGTATTTTAGCAATACGCAGAATGTTACCTCTACTGCAGCAATGTTTTATAACGCATTGGCTTTCGACAAACCGATAGGTTATTGGAATCTACAGAGTGTTACCGATATGTCGTTTATGTTCCAAGGAGCAGCCGCATTCAACCAAACTATAAACTTCAATACGCAGAGTGCTACTACTATGAAAGGTATGTTCTCGGGGGCGATAGCGTTTAATAGTCCTTTTGGTAGCAACTTCAATACGCAGAATGTCGCCGATATGAGCTATATGTTCGACGGAGCTACTGATTTCGACCAACCAATCGGTGGTTTTCGTATAAATTCTGTTACAACTATGACCGATATGCTTAAAGGTTGTGGTATGAACTGCCAAAACCTCTCGTCTACTCTCGATGGCTATGCTACACAAGCAGCAGCATTGGGGAAAAACAATATCTCATTGGGCAATCTGAATGTCGACCAATATTATAACGCTAATGGACAGTCGGCTATCGCCGGACTACAAGGGCGTGGTTGGACTATCAATGGTGGTACTTTTGCTACGAACTGCATATTACCTACAAATGCTAAAGAATGGTTTGTAACCGTATGGGATATGTCTAAGCCTACCATCCGTACAAACGGCAATCCTGCTACGACGATAGCCATTCATGCTTACGGGGCTAATTACACTATATATTGGGAAGACGTAGACAATACCACTATAAATGGTGTGGTAACCGTACCTTATTCGGATTCAAATACTCCGTACTACCTCAATGTGCCATCGTCGACAGGCAAATATCGCCTAAGACTCTATAAGGGGGCTGGCTTCTTTAGCGCATTTACTCAGGAGAACCTATCTCCTAATAGATATGATGCAGAAAGACTTATTGCTGTAGAGCAGTGGGGAACTACTAAGTGGGCGTCTTTTCAGTCAGGATTTTTGGGGTGTATAAATATGGATGTAACTGCTACCGACCAACCAGATATCTCAAAATGTACTGATTTTTTACAAATGTTTGTAGATTGTAAGAGTTTGGTAAATGCCAATGGTTCTATGAGTGGGTGGCAAACACAGAGTGTTCGCTCAATGTATCGAATGTTTAAAGGAGCAGTTTTATTTAATCAGCCAATTGGTAATTGGAATACAAGTAATGTTATCAATATGTTCGAGATGTTTCGCAACGCTGAAACATTTAACCAGCCTTTAAACTGGAATACTCAAAATGTTATAGATATGAGTTGGATGTTTTGTGGAGCAAAAACATTCAACCAGCCAATCGGTAATTGGAATACTCAGAATGTTACCGATATGAGCAGTATGTTTTTGGGAGCAACAGCGTTCAATC
>CAJPPQ010000113.1 GCA_905372605.1 Porphyromonadaceae bacterium | reverse complement strand
ATATTATTATGAATATAAAAACTTGCAAAGTTAATACTTTTTCGTGTATAGTTTTATATATCACAATATCGGATAGCGATTTATTGTGTTGGCTACTGCCAAATTTACCGCTTTATGTACTTTTGTGTCGTTTGGCAGTCTTTTTGCTCATCTCTTTTTTGTTTATAGAATTTCGAATAAAAACATAGACTTAAAATATTGATATGGAAAGCAAACATTACAAAAATAGCCAAGAAGAAGACAGTCGGCACTCTAATCCGATAGAAGATACGGATGAAAACATTGCCCAAAATACAGAAAATGAGGAAAATACCGACGATTGC
Source organism: Porphyromonadaceae bacterium (assembly GCA_905372605.1). Lineage (GTDB taxonomy): Bacteria > Bacteroidota > Bacteroidia > Bacteroidales > Paludibacteraceae > F0058. The sequence goes on along the minus strand of CAJPPQ010000113.1, from coordinate 3,447 downwards.
GAAGAACGTTATAGCAAGCTAAATGACTCTTATGTTCGTCTGATGGCAGAGTTTGACAACTATCGTAAACGTACAGCAAAAGAACGAATAGAGTTTATATCCATAGCAAGCGAACAGGTGATAGTGGATATTCTGCCCGTGGTCGACAATATGGAAAGAGCCTTGCAAAATATGGATTCGTCGACCGACCTCGCTGCCGTAAAACAAGGTCTCGAGCTTATATATCAACAACTGCTATCTATACTCAAACGCCACGGAGTGAAGCAGATAGATACAGCTGACGGTAATTTCGATACCGGATACCACGAAGCGATAACCACTATACCGGCTCCTACCGCTGAGCAGAAGGGCAAAATCGTAGATTGCACTCTGAAAGGATATACCCTCAACGACAAAGTTATCAGACATTCGAAAGTAGTTATCGGCGAATAAAAATACCATATTATGGCGACAAAAAGAGATTATTACGAGGTTTTGGGAGTAGTGCGAACTGCCACAGTAGAAGAGATAAAAAAAGCATATCGGAAGAAAGCTATTAAGTATCACCCCGATCGCAATCCGGGCAATAAGGAAGCCGAAGAAAAATTCAAAGAAGCTGCTGAGGCTTACGAGATACTCTCCGATGCTGCCAAGCGAGAACGATACGACCGTTTCGGACACGCAGCAACCGACAGTGGAGCAGGAGGTTTCGGGGGTGGAATGTCGATGGACGACATATTTTCCAATTTTGGTGATATTTTTGGCGGACATTTTGGCAGTGCCTTTAGAGACTTCGCTGATAGTTTTGGAGGAAGTTTCTACGGTAGCTCTTCGAGCCGAAAAGCTACCTCAAAAGGCTCGAATCTCAGGGTGAAAGTACAGATAAGCCTCAATGACGTAGCCACAGGTGTGGAGAAAAAAATAAAGGTCAATAAACTCGTAACCTGCTCTCACTGCGGAGGTAGTGGTGCCAAAGATGCAAGCAGTATCAAGACGTGTACTACCTGCGGAGGTAGTGGTATAGTTACTCAGGTACAGAGGACTATACTTGGTTCGATGCAGACACAATCGTACTGTCCGTCGTGTAACGGTACGGGCAAGATTATCACCGATAAGTGCCGGCATTGCAGCGGCGAGGGAGTGGTGCGTGCCGAAGAGATAATACCTATCAATATACCTGCAGGTATCGAAGACGGAATGCAGTTTACCGTTCGTGGTAAAGGCAATGCCGCTCGCAATGGCGGTATCGCAGGCGACCTCATTGTGCTTGTCGAAGAAGAGCCGCACGAAGAACTCATTCGCGACGGTAGCGACCTTATTTACAATCTTATGCTCGACTTGCCCACAGCCATACTTGGCGGTACGGTAGAGATTCCTACCATTACCGGAAAGGTGAAGGTGAAAATAGATAAAGGCACTCAGCCAAATAAAGTTCTGCGACTTCGCAACAAGGGACTGCCTCATCTACAGGCGTATGGCACAGGCGACCTGCTCGTGAATATCAACGTCTATATTCCCGAAAATCTATCAGCCGACGAGCGGAAGACCTTCGAGCAATTCCACAACTCGCCAAACTTCAGCCCCAAGCCCGACGACGAAAAAGGCTTTTTCAACCGCTTCAAAAATATGTTCGACTGAACGGACTATATACAAACATCTTTGTCGTCAATCGATTATCGCGAGAAAAAAAAACACTACCTTTACACTTTGCAAAACGGTAATCTTTTTATCGCATAAAACGCTTATGAACAAAGATATATACAATGTACTATCGAACGAGTGGCTCACCGAAAGTGTCGTTCGGCTAGTAGTGGAGGGCGATACGAGTGCTATAAAGCGTCCCGGACAGTTTGTAAACATCGCTGTGCAGGGGTTCTATCTGAGGCGTCCCATATCGGTGTGCGACTACGACGGCAGCAGTATTACTCTTGTCTACAAGGTAGTAGGCGAGGGTACCGAAGCGCTGTCTCGTTATGGCAAAGGCGATAAGCTCGACATACTTGTGGGGCTTGGCAACGGCTTCGACACCGTAGCCGATTGCACTAAACCGCTAGTGATTGGGGGTGGGGTAGGAGTACCTCCGCTGTACGGACTTACCAAAAAGCTCTTAGAGGTGGGCAAAAAGCCGTCGGTGGTGATGTGTTTCAATACAAAGAAAGAGCTCTTTTTGCTCGACGATTTCAGAAAACTCGGTGTCGAAGTAGCGGTAGCTACGGTCGATGGCAGCTGCGGAGTGAAAGGTTACTACTCCGATGCTGTCGATGATTGCGGTATCGAATACGACTATTATTACACCTGTGGACCTTTGGCAATGCTCCGAAACATTCATCGTACACTCGAGGTAGATGGGCAGATCAGTCTCGAGGAGCGTATGGGCTGCGGTTTCGGTGGGTGTATGGGCTGTTCGTACAAGACTCGCGAAGGTTACAGACGTGTCTGCACCGATACCGTAGTGAGTGCAAGAGATATTTTATTCGATTAATAGAAAATAACTATATGTTACAGACAGAGATATGCGGTCTTGTGCTCGACAACCCGATAATCGCCGCAAGCGGTACATTCGGTTTTGGGCAGGAATACAAAGATTTTTACGACATCAATATACTTGGCTCTATTTCGATAAAAGGTACTACTCTCGAGCCACGTTTTGGTAATGCCACGCCTCGTATTGCAGAGTGTAAGGCAGGTATGCTCAATGCAGTCGGGCTCCAAAATCCCGGCGTAGAGGCTGTCGTAAGGCACGAACTACCCGAACTGGCTAAGATATACCGCAAACCGGTAGTCGCCAATGTATGCGGCTTCGCGGTCGACGAATATGTCGAAGTAGCTCGAATAATGAGCCAAGCCGCAAACGTGGGGCTGATAGAGCTCAATATCAGCTGCCCGAACGTGAAACACGGCGGTATGTCGTTCGGTACCGATGCTGCGTGTGCAGCCGAAGTCACGGCAGCTGTCAAGAGTGTCTCCCAGAAACCTGTCATTGTAAAGCTATCGCCTAACGTTACCGATATTGTGGCTATCGCTGTAGCTTGCCAAGAGGCTGGTGCCGATGGACTTTGCCTCATCAATACGCTTCTCGGTATGAGGCTCGACCTGAAGACGAGGTGTCCGGTATTGGCTAATGTTACCGGTGGGCTGTCGGGCGACGGAGTTTTCCCCATTGCTCTGAGAATGATATACGAGACTGCCAAAGCGTGTACCATACCTATCGTTGGCTGCGGTGGGGTAAGTACTGCTCGCGACGTGATAGAGATGATGATGGCTGGGGCTGCGGCTGTAGAGGTAGGTACCGCCAACCTTATCAACCCGACTGCCTGCCGCGATATAATCGAGAGTCTCCCGCACGAAATGGAGCGGCTTGGCATAGACAAACTTAAGGATATAATCGGCGTAGCACTGAGGTAGGCAATGACTTTTAGGTTCAAGCAGTTTAGTATAAAGCAAGAGCGGTCGGCTATGAAGGTCGGC
>CAJPPQ010000112.1 GCA_905372605.1 Porphyromonadaceae bacterium | reverse complement strand
GTTGTGATAGAGCCAGATATCACGTTTTCAAATCTTATGTAACAAGATATTGTAAATTTGAAGACATAGGCATAGATACTACAAAGGCAGGAAATATAATAATTCGTGGTAAGGGTAGAGTTAAACACTATAGCTGGAGAGGCGAAGGAGAATCAAAGACGACATACGAAGCATTGTGTCGTAAACATAACGATTTGACTTATAATAAAAAAAGAGAATACCATCATAGGCCCGAATGGGGAGTATGCTCTGCTGTCGATTTTAGAGAGATAGATATAGTAAGCGATAAGGACTTCGACGCCGAGCACCCGGCAGGTACGTCGCTAAAAGATATCGTACGCTTTGTATCCATATCGCCTAAAAAGTTTATCGACAGTGGATATAAAGAGACTTTCAACTGGGAAAAGAATGAACCAAAAATCTTTAAAAAAGAAAAGGATACCAATAAATTATTCAACTATTCCGAATTGAAAAATTATTTCCCGATAAACGGGCTTTTGAAAGATATAGGCACAGACGAAATGCAGATGTTACCTGTAAATACTCACGGAATACTATTTTTCGACAAAGAGCCTACTGCCGAAAAAGAGCACACGCTTACGGTAACAATCTACATAGGTGAACGTAAAAAATTAGTCAGAACCATTACAAAAGTATTTAAATAAACTCATAAAGAGGCACTTATGAAACGATTAATATTACTATCAATTGTAACGGCATTATTGTATCAAAGTTGTGATAGAGCCAGATATCACGTTTTCAGGTCTTACATAACAGAATATTCATACAGTGAAAACATTCAGCTAAAAATCACAAGTAAAGGAAATATTGTAATATATAGAGATTATCGTAATATTGAGAAAAACAAAATCAAAACCGCAACTTATTCTTTTAGTTCGAAAGGCGAAGAAAAAAAGAAGTACGACGAACTCTGTAAAATTCACAACGACCTTAGCTACAATAAAAAAAGAAGTTATATTGTCGTTCCTATTTGGGGAATATGCTCCGCTATCGATTTTAGGGAGATAGAAGTAGTAAGCGATAAGAATTTCGACTCGGAGCATCCGGCAGGTACGTCGCTAAAAGATATCGTACGCTTTGTATCCGTATCGCCTAAGAAGTTCATCGACAGTGGATATAAAGAGACTTTCAACTGGGAAAAGAATGAACCAAACTTTTTTGCAAAAGATTCTATGATTCCTACTATGTTTCAACCTGAATCATGGAATTATTTCCCGATAAACGGACTTTTGAAAGATATAGGCACAGACGAAATGCAGATGTTACCCGAAAATACTCACGGAATACTCTCTTTCGACAAAGAGCCTACTGCCGAGAAGGAACATCTGCTTAAGGTAACAATCGACATAGGTGAACGTAAAAAATTAGTCAGAACCATTACAAAAGTGTTTAAATAGACTCAGAAAAAGAGAGAGGTGTTTATGAAACGATTAATATTATTATCAATTGCAGCTGTATTACTGTTACTGGGATGCGATAGAGCTAAAACGGTATTATTTAGGTCTTATATAAACATGTATGACTATAGCGAAAATATTCAGCTTAAAATAACAGAAGCCGGAAACATAGCTATATACCAAAAATACACATCCAAAGACGATAATATTAAAACAGCAGTTTATTCTTTTAAATCGAAAGGCGAAGAAAAAAAGAGATACGACGAGCTCTGTAAAATTCACAACGATATGAGCTATAATCAGAAACGGAGCTATATAGTAGTTCCTATTTGGGGAAGATGCTTCGCTATCGATTTTAGGGAGATAGACGTAGTAAGCGATAAGAATTTCGACTCGGAGCACCCGGCAGGTACGTCGCTAAAAGATATCGTACGCTTTGTATCCGTATCACCTAAAAAGTTTATCGACAGCGGATATAAAGAGACTTTCAACTGGGAAAGGAAAGAACCCAAAATCTTTAAAAAAGAAAAAGAAACCAATAAACTATTCAGCTATTCTGAATCGAAAAATTATTTCCCGATAAACGGGCTTTTGAAAGATATAGGCACAGACGAAATGCAGATGTTACCTGTAAATACTCACGGAATACTATTTTTCGACAAAGAGCCTACTGCCGAAAAAGAGCACACGCTTACGGTAACAATCTACACGCGTGAAGGGAAAAAGTTCGTCAGAAAAATAACGAAAGTATTCAAATAGACTCATAGAGAAGATGAAACGATTAATATTACTATCTATTGTAGCAATGTTACTGTATATAGGGTGCGATAGAGCTAAAACAGTATTATTTAGGTCTTATATAACCATTTATTACTATAGCAAAAATATTCAACTTAAAATAACAGATGACGGAAACATAGCTATATACAAAAAATACACATCCGAAGACGTTAATATTAAAACAGCATCTTACTCCTTTAAATCGAAAGGCGAAGAAAAAAAGAAGTACGACGAGCTCTGTAAAATTCACAACGATATGAGTTATAATCAAAAACGGAGCTATATAGTAGCCCCGCTTTGGGGAAGATGCTCTGCTATCGATTTTAGGGAGATAGACGTAATAAGCGATAAGGATTTCGACTCGGAGCACCCGGCAGGTACGTCGCTAAAAGATATCGTACGCTTTGTATCCATATCGCCTAAAAAGTTTATCGACAGTGGATATAAAGAGACATTCAACTGGAGAAGAAACAAACCCAAAATCTTTAAAAAAGAATCAATGATTAGTTCCATGTTTCATGAAGAAACAGAAAATTATTTCCCTATAAACGGGCTTCTGAAAGATATAGGCAAGAACGAAATGCAGATGTTACCCGAAGATACTCACGGAATACTCTTTTTCGACAAAGAGCCTACCGCCGAAAAAGAGCACACGCTTACGGTAACAATCGACATAGGTGAACGTAAAAAATTAGTCAGAACCATTACAAAAGTATTTAAATAAACAAAAAAAAAGAGAGGTACTTATGAAACGATTAATATTACTATCGCTTGTAACGGCATTATTGTATCAAAGTTGTGATAGAGCCAGATATCATGTTTTCAGGTCTTACATAACAGAATATTGTTATTCTGAAGACATAGACCTAGCTACCACAAAGGCAGGAAATATAATAATTCATAGTAATGGTGTAATTAAACGATATAGCTGGAAAGACAAAGGAGAAGAAAAGAAAAAATACGAAGAATTTTGTCGCAATCATAATGATCTTACTTATAATAAAAAAAGAGAATATCGGCATAGTCCCGAATGGGGAGTATGCTCGGCTGTCGATTTCATAGAGATAGACATAGTAAGCAATAATAATTTCGACTCGGAGCATCCGGCAGGCACTTCGCTAAAAGATATCGTACGCTTTGTATCCGTTTCGCCTAAGAAGTTCATCGACAGTGGATATAAAGAGACTTTCAACTGGAGAAGAAACAGACCTGAAATCTTTAAAAAAGATTCTATGATTCTTTCTCTGTTTCAGAGAGAAACAGAGAACTATTTCCCGATAAACAGGCTTCTGAAAGACATGGGCAGGGACGAAATGCAGATGTTACCCGCAAATACTCACGGAATACTATTTTTCGATAAAAAGCCTACCGCCGACAAAGAACACAAGCTTAAGGTAACAATCTACATAGGCAATAATAGAAAGTTGGTCAATTACATCACCAAAAAATTCAAATAGACTCACTTAAATTCCCAAAACGCGTAAAACAAAATAAATGCACCACATTGAGAAGATACTAAACGACAATCTACAGCGATACAATCGTCAAGAGTTTATCCGTACAGACCCCGTGCAGATACCGCACCGTTTCACACGAAAAGAAGACATCGAGATTTCGGCTCTCCTTACGGCAACTATCGCTTGGGGGCAACGCAAGTCTATCATCAACAACGCCTTGCGTCTGATGGAATTGATGGATAATGCTCCTTTCGATTTTATCACCGACGCCGTCCCCGACTATCGAAGCCTACCGGCAGAGTCGTT
>CAJPPQ010000111.1 GCA_905372605.1 Porphyromonadaceae bacterium | reverse complement strand
TTTAGGTTTTAGGTTTTAGGTGTTGGGTGGTATGGGCGAACACACGGGGCAAGCCCCTACGATACGATTACATAAAAATCCTTTCGGTGATGATATAGACAGGTAGCAGCACGAAGAGAGAAAACTTAAATATATAGCCGAAAAACGATGGCATCGGTACGCGGTTTTCTTCGGCGATAGCCTTTACCATAAAGTTCGGTCCATGGCCGATATAGGTCATAGCCCCGAAGAAGACGGCAGCCGTGGCGATGGCTTTGAGTATCGACTCCGAAATACCCGCTACCTGAACCCCTACGAGCGGCAACCCCTCTGCCAAGCTATGGAAGGCAAGAGCCGTAGGTGCGTTGTCGAGAAACGAGCTGAGAACACCCGTAAAATAGTAGAAGTGCGACGGGTCGCTAAGACTGCCCATATCCGACGAGTGTTGGTTGAGATATATCATAGCAGGCGTCATAGTGGCAAATATGCCCACGAAAACGGCAGCTACCTCGAGTATAGGCATCAGCGTAAATCGGTTTGCCTCTCTGACAGACTTGGGCGTAAGTACAAACGAAAGCGTTATGATAACGCCGAGCACTATCTCGCGCAGGAACTTCACGTACACGGGAGCGTCTGTCTGCCCCATAAGCGGTATATACTGGCTATTGACGAAAGCTACCGACAGCACCACACCAAGCAGCAATACGATATTGCCCCAGCCGGTGATACGTATGGGCTGTTGCTCCCTGATATCGGCAGAGATAGCCGTCCACTCCTCGTGGCGGTAGTAGTAGAAACGGTCGAGCAGGTAGTAGATGGCAAGCAAGACGAAGCCTACGAACAACCATTCGGGCAGCAGGTGCAAAAACCAAGTAAACTCAGCTCCTCTAAGATATAGCAAGAATAGAGGCGGGTCGCCGAGCGGTGTGAGCAGTCCACCGCAATTGGCTACCATAGCGATAAAAAAGAGTATGGTATGGGTCTTGAACTTACGTTGGCGATTGGTATCGATAAGCGGGCGAATGAGCAGCATGGCAGCTCCGGTAGTCCCCATAAGCGAAGCAAAGATATAGCCTATAGCCAAAAACATCGCGTTGGTCTTGGGAGTAGCCATAATATCGCCACTCAGATGTATGCCCCCCGTAACGACAAATAGAGCCCCGAGCAAGACGACAAACGGCACATAGTCGTACAACATCTGGTGCTCGAACTTATAGAGCATATCGTTCGACATCAGAAACAAAATCACAGGTATGCTCAGCACGAGCGAGACAAGGAGTTTGTTGCGGTTGCGCTCCCACCATAGAGGTATGGTAAGCGGTGCAACGGCTATCATAAGAAGTTGTAATACGAAGGGGATAAGTGTGTAAGAAGGAATATTCATCTTTTATCGGTATGGAGTATTATTTTGTTAATTAATTATTAGTTAGAAACAAATGATATCTATATAAATCGCTGCCAAAGATTGTCGTCGAGCTGCTCTACCCTATACTTAGCTTCGCTTGGAAGTATCGTTGCCAAAAGCGACTCGTCGAATGAGCTATCGGGATAGTACGCAGCCAGCCCGAAGTCGTTGTCTTCGAAAGCCTCGAAACCCGCCTCGGCCAGTGCATCGACGAGTAGGTCTTTACGGTATTCTTCAAGTTCGACACGGATAGATATGCGATACATTATTTAATTACGAATTATGAATTACGAATTACGAATTATGAGTTTTGCTTTTAAGCGATGGCAGAGCCGAACTTGTTTCGGCGATAGTGATTATTGTTTATTGTATTAAATGACCAAAAAACAGATATCCCAGTACGATAGCCGATACCACCGCCACCAAGTCGGCAAAAAGCCCCATACCGAGCGCATAGCGTGTCTTGGTGATACCCACCGAGCCGAAGTATAGAGCCAAGATATAGAACGTCGTATCTGAGGAGCCTTGCAAGATACAGCATACCTTGCTTACAAACGAATCGACGCCGTAGGTATTCATCGCCTCGAGCATCATACCGCGAGCACCGCTGCCGCTAAGCGACTTCATGACAGCTGTAGGCATAGCCGGTACAAAATCGGTAGGCAACCCGCACCACTCGAATAGGTGCGAAAGCCCAAGCAATAGGAAATCCATCGCCCCCGAAGCACGAAACATACCGACCGCCACCAAGACGGCAATGAGAAACGGCACTATACCGATAGCGACCTTGAAGCCATCTTTTGCCCCCTCGATAAAGGCATCGTAGACATTGACCCGCCGCCGAACGGCAGCTACGATAAACGCCGATACGATACCGAGCAGCAGCGTATTGGCGACTATCTTTGAATAGTAATCGACCTGCTCGGCAGGCATCGACCGAAACGCCCATACCATAAGACCAAGCAGAGCCACCACAGTACCGATGGTGAGCAATATGGTGCGTTGCAGCAAGTCGATACGTTGCTTGAGAGCTACGGCTATGAGCCCCACGAGTGTGGAGAAGGTCGACGCCATAAGTATGGGCAAAAATATATCGGTAGGGCTTGCGGCTCCCGCCTGAGTCTGATATGTAATGACGGTAACGGGTATAAGGGTAAGCCCTGCCGTATTGAGCACGAGGAACATTATCATGGCATTCGAGGCCGTGTCTTTCTTCGGGTTGAGCTCTTGGAGCTCTTTGATGGCTTTCAGCCCGAGAGGTGTGGCGGCATTGTCGAGTCCGAGCATATTGGCAGAAAAATTCATAAACATAGAGCCAAGCACCGGATGCCCCTTAGGTATCTCGGGAAATATCTTACAGAAAAAAGGCGAGGTGATACGAGCCAGAAACTCTATGACACCGCCCCGCTCCCCTATCTTCATAAAGCCCAGCCAGAGCGTCAGCACGCCCGTAAGCCCCAGAGAGATTTCGAAGCCTGTCTTGGCGTTGGCAAACATCGCCTCCATAACGGCGTTGAGGCTGCTGCCATCGCCCGAAAAGAGAGCTACCGCCAGCGACACAACGACGGCTATGAGTACGAAAGCTATCCAAATATAATTCAGTATCATTGTCTGTTGCGGTTATATTTATAATTGCTGCCGTCGGCTATCATCTTCGATAGCATTCGATACATCTCGGCTATGTCGCTGTTGTCGGCGAGCATCGCCTCGTGTGCGGCTATGGTGCCCGTATCGCCTCGGCGTGCCGGACCTGTCTGAGCCTCCGAGGGAGGCATATATCTGAGCTTATCGAGGCTCTCCTCTATGAGCGGCAACATCACGTCGCGGAAAGGATACCCCTGCTGCCTCAGAATATTGTACGAGATACTCCACAGATAGTTGGCAAAATTGCACCCGACGACGCCTGCCAAGTGTACCATGCGGCGTTGCTCGCTATTGCTCTCGAAGACCTTAAGCGAGAGTGCTTTTGCAAACTCCTCTACCCTGCTTCGGCTACTGGCGTTGTTTACCTCGAAAAATATAGCCACTTTCGAGAAATCTATCTTTTTGTTTCGTGTGAAAGTCTGGAGAGGATACACCACTCCGTAATTGCTTTTACTGCCCTCAAAGACATCGATATCGACACAGCCCGAAGTATGAACGTGTACCCCGCTATCTGTGCTAACACTTGCTACGACCTCCGATATGGCATCGTCGGCGACAGCATATATGTATATATCGGCATCGGGATATATCTCATCGTAACTATCGGTATGGTCTGCTCCTACAGCCGAAGCGAGGTCTTCGGCTTTCGCCGCATTACGCCCGAATATCTGCACCACACAATAGCCGAAAAGCGGTAAGCTGTGTGCCAACTGCCACGCTACATTGCCCGTACCTAAAACAACTGCCTTTCGTATCATAATAAAACGACTAATCATTATAGCCTCGGGGCAACGACTGCCTCCGAAACACGATGCAAACTTACATAAAAATCTCGATTCGGGCGGTATTTTAGCTAAAAAGTCTCAACCAGCCACCAAGCAAACGGGCAACGATATTCCGACAAATTGTTGTATTTTTGCAGAGCTAAAATAAAGGTAAATATACTTACGATGCACACCAGAGAAGAGATATTGGGTTCGTTCTCGCGTCTGCTCGATGT